>JAESTW010000881.1 GCA_016763395.1 Kofleriaceae bacterium | reverse complement strand
GGCGCTGCGCTTCGCTCGTTGGCACAAGCCAACGCCGCTCCTCACGCCTGGCTAGTGACGAAGATAGCGGCGCCATTTGCTTGCTCCGTTTGGGGCTTGGTTTCGTTTTGGGACCTGGCGTTTTCGGGCTTGCTTGGCTAACTACCCATTGATGAGCGGTGGGGTGGTTTCTGGTGATAGTTTGGGTGGCTGACTTTTGATGGGTGGCGTATACTTATGGGTATGGGCCGATTATCTGGAGAACGACGAGCTTTTGCTGCTGCACTTTTAGCCATGTATGGCTTCCTCTATTTGCTGGTGACCTTGCAGGCGCCGGACGGGTGGGCGGCGGCTTTTGGGGCGCTGGCAGGAATTTATGGTGCTGGCTTTCTTGGTGTTGTGGCTGGTTACTTTTGGGCGCGCTGGTTTGTGATTGGCCTGGGATTGTCCGGCTTCATGACGGGTGTCATTTCCATGTTTCAAATCGGCGATATTGAGCCAACGATGCTCTTTTACGCTGGAACCCATATTGCTGTGTCCGGCCTTCTTTGGGGCAATGGCATGGCTAAGGCCTTTGACGGAAAAGCGGAGTGGCGCAAGCGCTTTCACCTCGATGAGAATGCAACCAATCGCTTGGGCAAATCAGTCATTCGAGTCGGTGTATCTCTGCCCTACGTGGTTCTCTTCGCCCTGGCCCCACGAGAAGGCGCCGCACTGGCGTTGCTTGGTGGAGCGGGAGTTGTTGCTGGCGCTTTCGCGATGTCCAAGATGCGCTCTTGGGCCATTGTCTCCATGGCAATGGGAACCGTCGCGATGTTGATTTCTGCAGCCTCATCCCCAAGCCTGATTCCCTACAAAAGCAACTTGGCGGTAAACCTCGACTTCTTGGCTCTGGGAGCTATTGGATTTACGATGGCAGCCCTGGCGCCATTTGCCAGCCCTGTCTGGAACGCTCTCACCCGCGACTAAGGACTGCTGTTTAGGGACAACCTAAGCTCGGTTCAACAAAAGATTTCAAGAGGCCTGGGAATAACTCCTAGGCCTCTTTTGTATGTGCTGCAAGTCTATGCGATTGTGCGTGCAATATAGGACGATCGGGCTTCTTCCGATTGCCACCCTACTCTTCGTGTTGCTTGCGCTGGGCGCGAGTACAGACGCCAATGCAATGACCTGCGAATTACCAGTACAGGTCACGGACTCGGAAGTACCAATAGAGCCAAGTTCAGCTGATCTGCAAATGAGCTTGGCCCCGCTTTTTGCGATCTCACCTGCCAATGCGATCTCAGAAAGGGCCTACCTCACTCGCCTCACGCCGGTCTTTGGTCTCGCTCTAGCCCGCCCAGAACAACCAACTTGGCTCTGCTCGGCATTGTACGACGAGAATTGCAACGTTAGCGAGCCAGGCCACATGCCCAACTCCCCTCGCCCTTTGCAACTCCGATCGCATCGCCTACTGCTTCCGAGTTCTACGCTCGCTCTCGGCGCCCGCTCGCCAACCAAGTGTTCTCAAACTCGACATCCAGCACCAACGCTTCATCCCGGATTTGCTCGCAGCCTCTATCGTCCACCACGGCTTCAGTCTTTTTCTTAAGACAGAATCACCGATTACAACCCTCTCTATGCCCTCATGGCGTGGAGTACTACCCCGTGGAAAAACGATATGAAATCCTTACTACCCATTTCTCTAGTTACACTCGCTATCGCCTCTTGCCAATCGCCGCAAGCAGAATCGGACGCGAAAGCACTTAGCGAACTTTCAAACAAAATTGACGCTATAGACAAAAAGATCGACCGTATCGGTGCCAGTGCCGGACGTGGGCAAGCGCCCAAGCAGCGGCGACGGCCAACTGTCGGACAGCTCTACAAGATACCTGTGTCCGACAAGGATGCGTACCGAGGCGGCAAGAATGCCAAAGTGACGATCGCCATTGCCTCTGAGTTTGCGTGCCCCTATTGCGCACAATTGGCGAAAGTTAGCGATGAGCTACTAGAAGCGTACGATGACGGAGATCTAAAAGTCGTCTCCAAACACTTTGTGGTGCATCCAGCACTGGCCACCAAACCCGCCCTGGCTACCTGTGCTGCCGCCCTACAGGGGAAGTTCGCCGACTTTGAGGGGGCACTTTGGGCTAAGGCCTGGCCAGGTGAGAAGCCGCGTTTGCAAAGAGATGCGCTATCGGAGAAATCTCTAGAGAAGATGGCCACCGAGATCGGACTCGATATGACTCGCTACAAAAGCGACATGAAATCAGCCTGTACTGGCACCCTCGATCGCAACCGCATCGAACTCTCCTCACTCGGAGTCAATGGGACGCCAGCGATGTACATTAACGGAGTCTACTACGGCGGAGCTCGGACGGTAGAGGCGCTGAAAGCGGTAATCGATACTGAAGTTGCCAAGGCGGACAAAGTACTGGCAACCGGCATTGCGCTGGCTGACTACTATCCATCTCTCATCGCCAAAGGCAAGACCAAGATGTAACCCAAAACGCGAAGGGCCGAGAACCAACAAAGCCCGAGGTCAATGTCACTGTTCAAGCCACCCGCAAGTCAGCGAATACACATAGCTACTTATCGGGGTACTATTTTTCGAGGATTTGTGGAACGTGGGATCCTCGGGAAGGGGCTGATGGGATTGGGAGCGTATGTTGACTTCGGGATTCCACCGATTTCTGCGGTTAGCCACCCGTTAAATGGTTTTCGGACGAAGCCTAAAGCCACCGAAGCTATGGACCGCCATTGAATGTTAAAACCACCCAAGCTATTAGGTATAGTTAGGATGATGAAATTAGCACTATATAAGGATAGTCGAATGTTAAAGCCACCATCCCCGATGGTATCGGGTACATCCGTTCGGCTGTTGGCAACTATTCTAAGTATTGTATTCGCCGGTTGCAGTGACGATTCTAAGAACCCAGCAGAGAATTTGTTGGACGACGCTTCTGTAGATGGTGACGCGACGGTGACAGCAACGTCGGACGCGAATCGAAACGCTCCAGTTGTAGCCTTTCCTGGCGCTGAGGGCGCG
>JAESTW010000880.1 GCA_016763395.1 Kofleriaceae bacterium | reverse complement strand
GTCCTGTAATCAATCCTTCCTTCTCTTCGAGAGTAACTTTCGATTCCCCAGGCAGAACAAGTTCCGAGTCTCCCAATTTGACGACAGCAACCGAGTTAACATCTGTCCGAATCTCATCATTGGCCGGAAGCAACTCTCCGGACACCAGCGGTATCCACCCCCCCGCGTCGTTTCGTCTCTCGACCTTCCCCTGAACTCTCCGAACACGATATACAGGATGTGCTACGGCTGCGTCTTGTCCCGATTCTACCGTTTCTGCCGCGTCCGCCACCGTACTTCGACTTCGAACAAAATCATCGGTCTCTCCGCTACTGCCTACGAGGGATGATTGCAGAAAGTAACCACCGGTAAATACCGCAAGAAACAGTGCGCTAGCAATTGCTAGCGAGCGTGTCATAGCATTACTCCTCGGGCGTCCACCTCTTGCTGCAATTCTATTTCTCCCTCGACGACTGGGAGCTTGATGACAAAGGTCGCTCCTTTGCGACTCTCCACCAGCACTAGATCTGCCCCAAAACTCCTCAACTGCTCCCTCGAAGTCGATAATCCGAGGCCTGTACCAGACGCCTTGGTCGTAAAAAACGTTTCAAAAACTGATTCTCGATTTTCCGTTGGAATTCCTGGGCCCTCATCGGACACAGCGATCTCGATCAGGTCTTCTACCCTCGATGCCACTACACGGACAACATTCCCTTTACTGCCCGCCTGCATCGCATTGAGAATTAGATTGAGCATGGCCTGTACTACAACGTTGCCATCAACCAAAACCATAGGCAGGGATTCGGGTACGTCAATCTGCAGGAAAACTCCTTCTGTGCCCAGCTTGCTGCAGGTCAAACACTCGGCAATGGTAACGATCCCCGCCACACTCCTAGGCGAGGGATTGGCAACCAACCCCACACTGAGCGGGTCCTCACTGCGCGTGGCCGCTAGCAATACCTCAAACAACTCCATGCAGCGATGGAGCTCGTCCTCTATTTTTGAAAAGTAGTCAGACGATTTCTCAGGGTTGTCATTCAGGCGTTGTCCGAGTTGAGAAAAGACCAGTGCTCCGGTCATCCTGTTGCGGGCCTGGTGCACGATTCCAGCCGCCATCTCTCCAACTGTGGCCAGCCGTTGCAATGCCATTCCCGTATAGGCACTGGGCTTACCGGCAACACATACCAGCTTGGTACTAGCCTTAGTTTTCGATACTGAATCGTCACTCATTGTTATCCCTGCCAATCATGCCAAATGCGATCGCTTACTGGCCACAGGTAATGTAATCGAGAACATCGTCCCGCCCCCCGCCAAACCTGCTATTGTGATTCTGCCATTGTGAGCATAGATAATCTGATGTGCCACTGCGAGCCCCATTCCAGTGCCGCGCCAATTTCCTTTTGTCGTGAAAAAGGGTTCGAACACTTTGCTTCTCAGCTCTTCTGGGATGCCACATCCCTCGTCCGATATCTCGACAACAACAAGCTCTGAGCCAACTCTCCGCGTCCGAATTCCCACTTTCCCCTCCCTCTCAGCCATCGCTTGCATGGCGTTGTCGATGATCTTGGAAAAGGCCGTAGCAAGTTGGGCCGAATTGCCAAAGATAAGCGGAGATCCTTCGGCCTTCTCTACGACAATCTCTGTGCTCTGGTCCCCTTGCATGCTCAGAGACTTTTCTACGGACAGATCTACGATATTGTGAATATCGCAATCGAGATACCCCCCGCTTGAAGCCTCATCTAAGAGGCACATATCGGCTACGATGGCTGCAATTCGATAGACCTCCCCCTCAACTGTCGTCAGAGTTTTCACCGGATCTTTAACGGTCTCACCACGCTTGGCTTTGCGCAGCATTGCTTGGGTCAGAGCCAAAACCGCAGTGAGCGGATTATTCATCTCATGCGCAACACCACTGGTTAGGGAAGCCAACGCCGCCATCTTTTTCGCTTCAAGCAGTTGCCCTTGCGCTTCACGAAGTTCACTTGTCCGAGATTCGACTCGCTCTTGAAGCTCGGTATTCCACCGTTGAATCTCGGAACTCATCGAGTTGAAAGCGACGCCAAGCGCCCCGATCTCATCACCGGAGTGAATTTCAATACGATGGTCATACTCACCTTTCTCGACAGCTTCGGCTGCAAGCTTGAGCGATTCAATTGGCCTCGCGATCCCGTAAGCGAGATAGACTCCTGCCATACACGCGCCGATCACTCCCAATACGATCCAAAATAGACTGCGGTGACGCATCTCTCGTTTGGGCGATTCTGCCACTGATACTACCTGAGTCACGATCGCGCGCCATCCCAGCTTGTTTGTCGCGATTGCGGCGAGCATAGAAGTACCGTCGGCAGTTGCGAAACGAAGCTCTCCGACTTCAACAGCCCCTGATGTAGGCGGCAATGCACCTACGTAGGTCCAACTTCCACAGATACTCTGCCCACTGGCATCAATAAGATACGAATCTGTTTCCGGCGGACGCCGCGACGCAAACCTCTCACATAAATGAGTGAGAGAAATTCCGACGATCAAACGCCATTCCGGCCCCGACGGATTGCCGGAGATCGGAAACACAAGAGGTAGCAGTAGGTACCCTGACAAGGAGACCGGTCGAGCGATTTGCTGGGGCGAATCCGTAGGATTGACTCCCTCGCTAAAGCTTGCAAGATCATTGTTGCCTACTTCTGGGTGCTCCTTCCATTGTCCCCTTGCTTCTCCCACATCAAGTCTTGCAACCGAGACCTTTTCCCCCTGCTCGGTTTCCCCCTGCTTGGTTTCGATGTAGACCACAGCAATATCGTCCAACTGCCCAAATATCAGCCATAGAGCGCCATCTCGCTCGTCATCGGACAAGCTCGCCCAATCGACACTGCTCACCAATCCTGCCAACGCCTGCGCCGCGCCTCTGACTTCAACCTGGGCAAGTTCGGAACTGAAACTAGCGGATGCTGTCCGAATTTCTGTCGACTGTTTGTCCAAGGCCCGTCCGTGGACTGCCAACGTTGTCCAGGCGACAACCAATACGGGAAGTACCGCCACGAACACAACCACGATAACGATTCGGGCACGAATCTTCATCGCAGGGTTTTACCTATACGTATTGTAGAAGCTTGAAACATGAAGTTAAGTACGCCGAGACGCGGTACACTATGCGGTACACTATGCGCTATGTGGTCGTTCGTAGTAGTTTCCGCGACTTTAGAGTATACCAACTATTCTGGGGAAAGGTTTCAAAATTGACTGTCATTGCCAATCGGAGTCGGAAACGAATAGCAATGCATATGCGAAAGTTACAAAATTCTTTTTTTGATCGCTACCATGCCCTGCGCAACGAGACGCGTGCCGAACTGGCAAGGAAGACATTGCTATCTGCCACAACAGGCAACGACTCTCGGTATGAACTAACCAGCTACAGTAGATCTAGCCGTCTCTGTCTCGAGCCCAAGAAAGGCTTACTCTGATTGCTCAAATTCGCCAGGTTTGTCCGGGAAAACCCTCCGCAGGAAGAGGAGAAAAATCCGTGAAGTACTCCATCATCTTCGCTAAACCAATCCACAAATTCACCATCCTCATCATTGACGGTGTAGTCGAAAACAAATGGACATACTGCTTCGAGCTCCGATAGATGAACCGCTCTCGCCGATACTCGTTGGCTTGTGAAGTATGTAGTCTCATTTGTTACAAGATGAGTACTCCAGACACTTGTTGAGAAAACTCCCACATCATGGTGTTTGGACTGGCCTGAGCTGAGGCAGTAGATCGTATGGTTGGAATTTCTTGGACCTTATAGTGCTCTCCAATTGGGAACACATCAGTCTAGAAATATTGCGAAAAATACTCGGAACGAGCGGAAGCTATGATATTGTTAGTCCTCATAACTGGCCAAACATGGCCCACCAATCTGGGGGGATTGGATATGAACAAACTAAACGTAATGACTCGGCTTCTCGGAGCCTTCGTATTTTCTTTGGCAATTTCTGCGTGCGGCGATAAT
>JAESTW010000879.1 GCA_016763395.1 Kofleriaceae bacterium | reverse complement strand
GACAGACTAGTTGCCACCGTCAAGATCCTCAGGGATGCCGGTGCTCTCCTGTCCGAGCCGGGCGCCAGCAGCAGTTATGCTATCTTGCAAGTCCTTCGCGATGGCCAACTCAACCAGCGATTGAGTGGGTATCAGGCCTATGCAGCTCTTGGCGAAAGCTACCTCTTGCGTGACGAGGAACTTGGGCTACAGGACGGTCGGGTGGAATCGTTTTTTTCCAAGGTGAGCTACGGCAAGCAAGGGAAAGACGGCGAAAGCGAATTGCGAGTCGACGGCTTTGCCAGGCTGCGAATCTTGGCAGAAGACGGAATCGCGAGTCCTTGGGCAGTCGGCGTCGACACGCATTGGCGCGACTTTCGCTATTCCAAGTATTCTGATCCTTTGGGGGCGATGGATGTCGGTCTTCGCCTGGGCGCCAGCAGTGAGGGCGCCGACGATTCGGACATTGCCACACTGGTCGCGGGTTCTCTCGGCTGGCTTTTCGTGTCCAACCGGGCGACTCGCTTTCGCCTGGCAGGCGAAGTGCGGTACGAGTCATCCGAATTGTTCGCAGGAATTGTATTTCAGGGAGAATACGGCCTGCTCGACGTAAGCTACGTCGGGGCCGCTGCACCAAAGTAAACAGCAGCCAACGAGGACATCTAGGCATCCGTTTAGATTCCAGCTATGGATTTCCACAACCAATCCATTGCGATAGATCCTCGCGCTCTTGGGGGCTAGGCCCGTTTACTGGAGGCATGGTCATGCCGATGCCAGCTCGTGCGTTCATTCGAATCGAACGCGTGCGAACTTCCTCCAGAGTATCGAAGTTGACAGCACCAGGCGCACCATTGCGATTTGCCGCAGAACTAGAGTGACATCCCAAACAGTAGTCAGCCAAAAACGGCTCACCAAAATTCTGATAGGTCAGGAGTGAGCAATCGACGTCATTGGGCTCTTCACTCGAAGAATCAGAGTCGCATGCAGTAGCAAAGGCAATAAGTATTGAAAACGGTAATAGTATTTTGAACATGATACTTCCTGTGAGAGTAGACCGATACATTCCAGTACATGTTGCCTGAACCTCTACAGACAACATGTACCGATTACTGAGTCCCTTAGTTCGAGTCGGTGATTGCAACACTGCCCGAAGGAAGTGTATTGGCGGCGTTATTCACCATGGTCTGCAAGGTTGGGGCAAGAGCAGCACCAATTGGATCATGCACGAGAGGCTTGATGAAGAAGGGGGCAGCACCATCATCAGGCTCGGGCTCCACAGATATCACAACCACGGTTGCACCATCGTTCAGGATTTTCGCAGGATCGATAAAGTCCTGACCAGGAAATGGAGGACCATCTCCCATTGGGCCTTTTGCACTTCCCGCTAGATCGCTGTCCGCCGCTGCTGGATCGGTAAAGCGGCCTGTACTGGTTGGTCCGTTGGCATCAACAACCCAGCCCTCATACACCCAGCCCGCGGGTAGCGTGGGCAAAACGAGTGAGGGAGCTCCCTCGGCAGGCTTAACAAACCAGATCCCCTGCTCTTCTGCGGTCCCCCCAGCTGTTGGCGCGGTGAGGACATATTCACCAGCAGCCGTTGCAAAATCAGTTTGCAATGCTGCAGGGTGATCTGTAGTCAGCGTTGCATTGCCAGCGGCCATGGCGCCAGCGAGGATATGGGTAGCAGCAGGGGCTGGATCATCTCCCTCCGCAGGCTCAATCGTGAGCACAAAAACCGCAGCAGCATCTGCTACGGCAGAGTCAACAGAGAAACTCGAAGGCGTTGCGTTGCCACCGCTCACGCTGAATCTTCCTGTTGATACTGGGGTGGAATCATCGATCAGCCACCCCTCGTAAACAAAATCAGGGCCGAGTTCGGGTAAATCGCTAAAACTGAGCGTAAGCGTCTTGCCACCGACGCCACTATCCGCTGCACCCGCAGGGTTCTCGTCATCATCGCTACATGCCACTAAGAGAAGGCAAACACCAAGTAAGTACTTAAAATTATTCATATTCCTACAATCTATTAAACCAGGCAATAGCGCCTGACAGATTGGTTACGGTTCTCCTTTTGTTTAGGTTACGTGAATATTTGCAACGAATCGTTAGGATTAATAGAACGATAGCGCTATGCGCAGAGTTATTGTTAAGCCGACCAATGGCACTCTAGAATCGCCACACCCTTCTATCTAGGCACCTAGATCTAAAACGCAAGGTGGAGCGAGAATTCCGCGCTACCGCCTACTGCCAGTGTTTCCGCACTCACGGCAGTACGAAGGCAGCGCTGAATCACCGGACTGAGGTTGGAACCCACGATGTTCAGATAGCGCTGTGTTCCGTCGGAGTTCATGCCGATCTCAAAATCGACATAGGCACCCGCCATGAGCCCCTGTTTCTCCAAGGGAGCGAGGCAGCGAGATACTTTGCCGCGAGCGTTGATTGCCTGCTTGAGTTCCCGCTTGCGAATTGCTCTCGCCCGACGCGATTTGTCGACGGCCTTGGGCAACGACATTGCGAGCGAAGTCGATACTTGCTGTCCGGCTTCCACGTCATACCAATTGCCGTCTGCGACACTGCCATCCGAATTCACTCGAGCGATTTGGTGACGACCACTGCTAGTTCGCACCAGAAAATCTCCCGATGCCAGCGCAATGCCGTCGAGTGCAACTTCTTGTTCTCCAGCCGACTTCACCTGCAATACAGAACTCGACTCCAGCGGATTGCCAGGATTCCACACAGCCAGCGTTGGCATTGCCATCTCCGCGTCCAGTAGCGCCAAACGATCTGCCCGGATAGGCAAGGCCCTCAAGGCTACATCCTGCCATTCACTGTCAATGATGCCAAAGCGTTGTCCGGCCGGCACATTAACCTGTTCTTGCCCATCGCTAACCACGACTTTGCCGCGAGTACAGCTCACATCTAAACGGGTTTCACGAAAGTCGACTCGGAATGCCGTACCGTGCACGACAACCCGCTGCTCGCCCGCTACAACCACGAATTCCTGTCCGGCCCCGCGCTTCTCGATGTCGATGTCGATACGTCCTACAACATCCAGCACAACACTCTGGGAATCGAAGGATTGTAGCCATAGCGTACTCTGCGGAGCCAGGCGAAACGAATTGTGCAAGCCGAACTGAACAACCAACTCGCCTTCGCCGGTTGAGAAGCGACTGCCCTGCCGTACCAACGAATCAAAATCCAAAGCAGCACCGTTCATGACAACTTCGGCTCCGGCAAAGGTAATGACGCCTTGTAGATTCTCAGCCACAGGCTTGGCCGGCTCCAGCATGGGTTCGCTCACCCCCTTCGAAGTGTCAGCTTCGACTTGAACGGCGGGGCTAGCTGCGAGTTGCTCAGCTTCATCCGCGCTGCTCGGATATAGCCCCATATACGCAGCGACTACCAGAGCGCAACAAGCGCCCGCGGCTACAAACCCGTTGCGCAAGATCTTGCGACCACCAAAGCGCCAGGCACTCGGCTCTTCGCGCTCGCTGGCCCGCCTTTCCGACGACGTGCTCCAGTAGATACGGGTTGCAATATGATCCCAGCCCAACTCGGGGGAGTCGGCGCTGGCAATCTCGCCCATGGCTTGGCGACCTACTTCGATTCGCTTCATTGCCCCCAGGCAATGAGAACAGTTCTTAATATGCTCTCGTGCCTTAGCGGCGGAGTGACTGTTCCAGTTCCCGGCAACCAAGTCTGCCAGGCGATGCGCTGGTATATGCTTCATATCGCATCCTCGTTTTCTTCCGCGAGTAATTTGTAGAACTCTTTACGAGCGTAGTAGAGGCGAGTGCGCACAGTCACTGGATTCGCGTCTACCAAGTAGGAAATCTCTTTAAGGTCGTGCCCCTCGATTTCGTGCAAGTACAAAACCATACGTTTCTTGGGAGTGAGTTTGTCGAGCAAGCGATACACCTTCTGTTTATTCTCCTCTCGGACAAGCAATGCCTCGGGAGTCTCCGGGCTCAGCCCAACGCCACTGCGCCGATCTTCGCCAACTGGATCGGCCTTGAGTATGGGCGGTGGCTTGCGGGTCTTGGTACGAATTCTACCTAGGGCCACATTGACGCAGATTCGGTAAATCCAAGTTGATAGCCGGGCCTCCTTGCGAAACTTTGGAAGACCACGAAAGGCAATAACAAAGACTTCTTGTACGAGGTCATCGAGATCCCGATTGTCTCCCATCACCCGGTAGAGGTTGGCGGCAACTGCTCGATTGTGCGTTCTGTAGAGCTGCTCCTGTGCTGCAGGCTCACCCGCAATGCATCGTGCAATTAGATCGGCTTCGTCACGGCGCTGAGCCATGCGTTTATCGTCGATCTCACTGGTCATTGTATGCATTGTAGTCCAAGCCCTCGCAAAGCTTAGTGACCAATGCCTGTTGGGCGTTCAATTCACCGAGATCGGCACAATGAATAACCTGAAACTCTGCAGAATTATTAGTTTTTGGGTCAGCGGCGAACCACACGCAACAAGAACTCGATATCGGGCTCAGGTTTGCATCGCAAGCAATCTTCCCCGCTGCCGTCGGAGCAGAGTTCAAGCTGACACACGAGATCCTCGTCGTCGCTCGAGGTATTGGGGAATTTCAGATGCAGTCCGCCGTTTGTTGAGGCGAGCCAGCTGCCATCGAGTCGGGTGGTCTCTTTGCTGCCCTGGCACCGGGAACGTATCACCAGGTCAAAACGGCGTTTTTTGTTGCGCAGTAGAGTCAAATTGACCTGTGGTTGCTCACATGGAAGCGATTCTTGCTCCCACTTCCCGCCAAGCGCCACAAGTCGTTCGTAAGAACTGATCTTCTCGCCCACTGCCCTATCGATGCCCACTGATTTGCGAAAATCACCGTCCGATCGCAGTGCCTTAAATGCCTTGTCGTAGCGCGCTTCCACACGCCATTTAGCGCCCTGCTGAGACTTGTCTTCGGCCAGGATTTTCAGTGTTTTCCTAGAGCTGTCCGCATCTTTGGCCAGATAGTGGCTTCGGGCCAAGCGATAAAGTGCCTCTGGCTGCTTGGGAACGACGGTGAGTGCCTTCTGAAAGGATGCAATCGCTTTGGAGTGTTTGCGGCGAGCAGCCCATTTCACGCCCTCCTTGAGTTCTTTCACAAATCCCTTGGGTAGTTCGGCGACAACAGGTTTGTCCGGTTTCTTGGCAGTAGTGACAACCGGCGGTGTTGTAGTGGGGTCGGCAACTCTTGGGAGTTGACCGGACAGATCGCCCATGTTCAGCGCCTTTTTGAGGGCGATAACGACAACCCGATCGACGATTCTGCCGCCGATGCGCAAGGTGTACTCTACCGCGACAAAACAGCCAGAGTTGTCCACGTACACGTCGCCGATACCAGTCAGAACTTCTCCGGAATCCCAGCGAAAGAGCTTGCTGCCATCCTCTTTTGACAGCACCAGCAAGGCAGTGCCGGTCTTCTTCACGACAACCAGGGCGTGTTCACCGGTCTGCAATATCCCTTTCGCCAAATTCGGCTTTGCGGCAGTACGGCAATTCGGAGTGTCGAAATCCCCCCGAACGGGAGTGCACAGCTCTGCGCCTTGTGCGAACTTTCCACCCCGGGCAGTAAATCCGCTAAATTTCTCAGCAGCAGCTACTGAGGGCAGCGCCAACAAGAGCGTGGATAGAATCAAGACATGTCGTTTGCAGCGCACATCCTCAAGAGTAGCAGGAAACCGAAATCAGACGAGTTCAAATCACAAGCTTGTTGTGCTACACATCAATGACGCCTGGAGGCGGTGGATCTGCTGGCGGCTCACCGCCTTCGCCATTGCTACCTGGCGCGCCAGCGTTGCCCGCAAAACCGCCAGGCATACCAGCCATGCCGCCGATGGGAACGGATTTCATCTTTTCGACCATTCTACCGGCCAGATAAGAACGTATTGGCGGCAGAAGTAGCGCGATTCCGACGATATCAGTGATGAACCCGGGAGCCAGCAAGGTGACTCCAGCAACCAATATTAAGACGCTCTCGGCGATGATCTTTGCAGCTCCACGGCCGTTTGCCATCGCTCCTTGCAGTTTTTGCAAGGTTTTCGTGCCCTGCCTTTTCACCAGTGCCGCTCCGACGATTGCAGTCAACGCAACCAGGGCCAAGGTCGGCAACGCGCCCAGCAGTCCACCAACTTTAATGATGACGTAGATCTCAGTCGCTGGGACGATCAAGAAGAGTAAAGCTAGTATTCCGCACATCGCCACATGCATGTACCACGGATTTGACGTACAGCCCGCAAGCTCAAGCGAATCCACATATTTCAACACACATAGGTTTGGTGGTACTAGAGTCGGAAGTGACTGAGCCAGTAACATCAAGGCAGGGGTTCCGCATTGCGCGAACTCACTTGGTTCGGGCCGTTGGCGTGGGCATTGTGGTCCTGCTCTTTGTCTGGCAACGAGACCGTGTTTTTGCAGCCGGACAACTCTTAAAACATGCCGACCCCCTGTATTGGGGGCTTGCGGCCGTATTGCAGTTTACCTGCCTGTACATCGCTGCCATTCGGCTCGGGGTACTGCTGCGGGCTGTCGGGCATTCGATACCACAGCGCACTTTGTATGCCGATCTGGTCTGCGCCTTTGCCCTCAACACCGCAATGTTTCTCGGGGTTGGCGATCTGTATCGAGTAAAACGCACCAACCAACACGTGGGGAATATCGCACTGGTAAGCGGGGTCATTGTACTAGATCGAATCTTCGGCCTAGCCATGATTTGCGCGCTAGCTGTTGTCTCTCTTGCTATCATCCAGACTCAATCAGATGCGCAAAGCACCGCTTCGGGGTTTCAGTTGCACTACAGTCACTTGTTGTTAGCCTTGGCATTGTTCGTAGTTGCTGCTGCTGTTGTCCGAATCATCGCGAAGCGTAGCAACCACAAGCTGTGGCGCGACATTCAGCGTCCATTTATCGCGGTAGTGGCTCGTCCTTTTATTGGCCTGAAAGCGGCTCTAGCCTCCATGGGACTCAGTCTGGTTTGGCTGGCAAGTATAGTACTGGTGGCTCGCGCTCTTGGAATCGAGGCACCGATCCTAGCACTCGTGTTCGCCGCAACAGTGGTAGCGGTAGCCACGGTCTTGCCGGTCTCCATTGGTGGCATCGGCCTGCGGGAGGCTGGCTACACGCTACTGCTGGCTAGCTACGGAGTCGAAACTGCGCAAGCCATCGCGCTCGGAGTCGCGCAGTACGCACTGTTCTTACCCGTCATGATGGCTGGTGCAGTCATTGGAACCATTCGCTACCGATCGCAGGACCGGGCGCAGGCCCCAGAACAGGCCACCTTATGAGCACTCCCGCAGCCCCGTCAGTGTCACCCCCGTCAGTGTCACTGTACCGGACACCATACGGCTGGGCCCTGCTCGTCCTGGCTAGCTGCGCGCTCTTTGCCTGGCTCGGCGCAGGCTCAATCGTCAATGGCGATGACGCAGTCTACGCATGGGCTACCCGACAAATGGTCGCCGACGGCACGTGGATGGACTACCGCTGGTACGACTCGCCGCTCCATCAATATTACCCACCACTGCATTTTTTCTTTACCAGACTGTCAGTCACTATCTTTGGCGCCAGCGACTTTGCTATGCGCTTGCCTGCCGCGCTCGCTGGTCTATTGGCTATCGGACTAACCGGATCGATCGCCGCTCGCCTGGCACGTTCCCATGCAGCCGGACTCTTCGCCGGACTCGCACTGCTCTCGACTCTCACTTTTTATAGCGCCGCCCGCTCGGTGCGAATGGACTCCATGTTCTTGGCCATGGCAATGGCCGTATATTGGGCTTACCTCCAAAGCTGGACAAGCTCGCGATGGCTCTGGCTGGTGGGAGTCTTTGCCGGACTGACGTATCTATCCAAGTCCATCATAGTTGTCATGGTTCTCGCTCCCTTGCTAATCGACCTCAGCTGGCATCGCCGCGATCTACTAAAGACACGGGTTCTATGGGGTTCCGTATTGGTGTTTATCGCAATTGCGCTGAGCTGGCACCTGGCATTGTGGAGTATGGGTGCCCCACCGATACCCGCGTACGGCAATCGGGTAAGCAGTGGCATTGCGGGAGACTACGCTTTTCTTGATGTGGTCGGGCAGCTTCTCGCCGAGTACAGCTTGGTCGCAACCCTTGCCCTGGCTGCCGGACTTGGCTGGCTGGTGTTTTTGAGCATCAAGAACAAAGATCGCGGCGCCCGGCTCATGCTCATGTCTATCGGCATCTGCCTGGCAATCCTGGTTATATCCAGCACGACGATGTTGCACTATTTCCTACCGCTCTTCCCAGCGCTGGCTGTCGGACTTGGCTGGTTACTATCGCTAGCTGTCCGCACTCGTCCGGTGTTCAGCCCACTTATTGTCGTCGTCTTACTGGGCATCTTCGCGCAACACAATCTCGCATCGTTTGTTCACCCGGACTACTCGCCCGGTGTTCATACGATTGCGACAAAAACCCGAGCCCTGTCCCCGCGAGAGCCTGTCCTTTTCTTTCGAGACTACTCGGCTTCCTTTGATTACTATGTCGATCTCGACACTCTTCTGGTGACAGAGTCAGCCTCGGCCTTTGCCTTGTACACTGCGCACGGAGCGATGCGGGATGGCCCTGGCATCGAGCTAATGGAGGAACAAGAAATTCTGAAGCGACTGGCAACTCCGGGCACTGCGGCCGTCACCACACTCTTCTCGGCGGACATGCTTGCGAGCTATTACGCCGCCTTGCCGTCCGAGCTACAAGAGCGGCTGGTCATCGAGCACGAGGGCGCATATACGCTCTACTACCTGCCTCAGTAGAGTGTTTCTCGGCTTCGAATTCAAACTCACCCAGCGCTCGGATCCATTTTCGTCCGCCTTGACACTGACCAATCGTCGTCCGCAACGTGCCGCAAGTAGCGCGCATAGCCCGTATTCCCCATCGCATCGGCCAATTGATGTAGTGCCCTAGCATCAATCCATCCCTTGTGAAATGCAATTTCCTCGGGGCAGCAAACTTTAAGCCCCTGTCGTTCTTCGATCGTTTGGATGAAATTGGAAGCATGCGAGAGGTCCTCATGTGTACCTGTGTCGAGCCAGGCAATTCCCCGACCAAATAGCTCAACATGCAAGGTCCCCAGCCCAAGGTAGTGGCGGATGACATCGACGATCTCGAGTTCACCACGATCACTCGGTTTCAATGAAGATGCTATGTCCGGCGCGTCACTGTCGAAAAAATACAGGCCGGTCGCCACATAATGACTTTGGGGATTCGCCGGTTTCTCTTCAATGCCTGCCACCTGTCCGACATCATCAAACGAAAACACTCCATACCGCGACGGGTCTTTGACGTAATACCCGAAAACGGTTGCGCCCTCCCGGCTGCTAGCTCGGGCGAGGACCTCCTGCAGCCCGTGTCCGTAGAAAAGATTATCCCCCAAAATGAGTGCGCATGGGCCCCCAGCGAGAAATTCCTTGGCCAGCAAAAAAGCCTGCGGCAGTCCATCTGGATTGTCTTGGACGACATACTCAATTTCAATGCCCCAGGCAGATCCATCTCCCAGTAGCTTTTGAAATGCGTGTTGGTCCTCACGTGTCGTAATGATCAACACCTCGCCAATACCGGCCAACATCAGAATTGACAGCGGATAGTAAATCATCGGCTTGTCGTAGATGGGCATGAGCTGTTTAGAAACAGCGATCGTGAGTGGAAACAAACGGGTGCCGGTCCCGCCAGCCAGGATGATGCCTTTTCTGCCCTTACTCATGGTGTTGGTCCATTCTTAGAAGTGTCTTTCGATATAGTTGCCGTAGCCCTCGACGAATAGTTTTGCTCTATCCAATCCCGATAACTTCCGTCGGTGACTGCCTGCACCCATTCCTGATTCTGCAAATACCATTGCACGGTGGATCGCAGTCCATCGGAGAAGTCGCGGCTCGGGACCACTCCCAATTCTTGTGCGATCTTTGATGCGTCGACAGCGTAGCGCAAGTCGTGTCCCGGACGGTCTTCAACAAAGCAAACGAGGGAGCGTAACTCGTCCTCGTCAGTGCCTGTGGCTTCTGCAACCAGTGCGCATAGCGTATACACCACATCGATATTGCGCATCGGGCAATTGCCCCCGACATTGTAGCTCTCACCGTTAGTTCCGTGCTGCACAATGGCCCAGATGGCTTCACAGTGATCACTCACGTGCAGCCAATCCCGGACATTCAGTCCTCGTCCGTACACTGGCAGAGGACGACGCTTCAGTAAGTTCCCTATCATGAGGGGAATGAGCTTTTCTGGGAATTGCATCGGGCCGTAGTTGTTGGAGCAATTCGAGATGCGAATGGGCATATTGTAGGTCCGTCCATGGGACCGGACAAGGTGGTCACTCGAGGCCTTCGATGCCGAATAGGGGCTTGATGGGTCGTAGGGGCTATCCTCAGAAAAGAACTCTCCGTCCGCAAGTGATCCGTAGACCTCGTCTGTGCTCACGTGATGGAATAGGCCTTCCCCCTCAGTCCAAGTGGCCCTCGCCGCTTCTAACAGGTTAAAGGTCCCGAGGATATTGGTGAGCATGAAGGCACGTGGGCCATGGATACTTCGGTCAACGTGACTCTCGGCGGCCAAGTGAATTACGCAGTTGGGACGCCACTTGTCAAACACCGACCGAACCCCAGCCTCGTCCGTAATATCGACTTGCTCAAACTCATAATTCTCCCGACCTTCGATCACTGCCAAGTTCGCGGGGTTCGCGGCATAGGTGAGCACATCGACGTTTAGAAACTGGTGTTCAGGATGGCGCGGAACCAAGGTGTTCAAGAGAGTCGAACCAATAAAACCGGCACCGCCTGTGACTAGAATTCGCATCAGCCGAAAAACGATTCAATCGCTGCGATAACACGATCTTGTCCGGTTGTGGGCAAATCGTAGAAGCATGGCAAGCGCAGAAGTCTCGCGGAAATATCATCGGTTACTGGAAGATCCACGTCGTCAAACCCGAGTTCCTTGCTCTTGGGAGCGCTGTGCAATGGCACATAGTGAAACACCCCTTGAATTCCAGCAGCCGCCAAGTGCGTGATCAGCCCCTTGCGCTTCTCTGCACTTGCCACCAGGATATAAAACATATGAGCGTTGTGCTCACAGTCCGTTAGCTGTGTTGGAATTTGTAGTAGCCCGCG
>JAESTW010000878.1 GCA_016763395.1 Kofleriaceae bacterium | reverse complement strand
CGCCTTTGCCCGGGCCTTGGGCGACTACGGGGTCACGGTGATGGTCGCAGGATCGATTCCCGGCGAAACCCAAACCGCCGCCCTCTACGTCTACGACCAGGTTGCGGCACAAGCGCCAGCAGGAGCGATGGTCTCCATTCTCACCGCCACCGCGATCTTTGTACTCTACACGGTCAATAGCATCACCAGGCGATCGGAGAACAGGCAGTGACTTCGTCCTTAGACATTTCCCTAAAGCTCGTCCGCAAGGGGCGCGAGCATAGCTTTACCCTGGACGTGGAATTTACCGCCAAACCGGGAATCACGATTCTCTTTGGACCTTCAGGTTCCGGGAAGAGCACAATTCTTCAAACCATCGCAGGGCTACAATTGCCGGACAGCGGTCATATTCGCCTGGGCGAAGAGAGCTGGTTTTCTGGTAGCAAAGCCGGATTGGTGCCGCCAGAGAAACGCGGCGTTGCCTACCTTTTTCAGAGTCTCGCCCTCTTTCCGCATATGAGCGCACTGCGAAATGTCTGCTATGGTATGTCGCAAAAGACGCCCAAGGAGCAGCAAGAAGCTCGCGCGTCCGAGTTACTAACCCGAGTTGGAGTCGCTCATCTGAGCAAACGCAAGCCCCCGACTTTTTCTGGTGGAGAAGCACAACGGGTTGCGTTGGCCAGAGCGCTGGCAATGAATCCCCGAGTGTTACTGCTTGATGAGCCCTTCTCTGCGCTCGATCGAGAACTAAGAATTTCTCTGGCATCCTTGGTGATGGAGCTGGTCGAAGAACTTCAGATCCCCGCGCTACAAGTGACTCACAACCACGCCGAAGCCGCCACGATGGGCAGCCGCATACTGCTGATGCGTACGGGCAAAGTTATTGATGATGGAGACTTTGCAGCAGTGTTTGGCGAGATCGATTCGTACCGCTAGGGCGCCATCTAGTCTTAATCCGGCCAGGCTGCCAACTACCGACAGCAGTATTCTCCAGGACTCCTGACCCTGGCTATACGAGTGTCCAGGGGACCCCACGATCTCCTACCACCTAAGTGTCTGAAACCACGTCGATTTCGCTATTGATTGCGTGGCCCAAGCCGTGCATAGTTTCAGCCTATGAAGCGCATAAGTACCTCCTGTGCCCTAGCCTGTATTCTGCTTGCCTCTTGTTCACAAGATTCTGATGGCCCGGGCTTTAACAAAGACCGAGCAGATATACTGGATTCGTGTCAGCCCTCTCGGGTGATGATGATTCTCGATCAATCGAGTTCAATGCAAACCGGCACGATCAACGGCCAGACCAAGTGGAGCATCGCCGTAACCGCGATTGACGCGCTGACCGCAGAGTTTGAAAACACCCTGCAAATGGGCTTGATGACATTTCCTTCTGCCGGCCAATGTTCACCCGGAACCACACTTATTCAACCGGACTTCGGACAAAGAGCGGCGACCGCAGCTGCCCTGGCAACCGCCCCGCCCGCTTCCGGTAACTGGACTCCCATGGCTGAAACACTTGCCGCTGCTGCGCAAGAGCCAACGCTTCAGATTACTTCTGGCCCGGGTGAACGCTACGCACTGCTCATCACCGATGGTTGGCAGTGGTGTTCCCCTTACGACGCTGGAACCCGCTTTAATGCAGTGGACCGCGTACAAGAGTTAAAGGACATGGGCGTTACCACCTACGTTGTTGGCTTTGGTGCCAGCGTTGATGCTCGTGCGCTCAACCTTATGGCGGTTGCTGCAGGTACCGACTTGGCCGGCTGTGACTCTACTGGATCGAGCCCAGGCGCGCCCAACCCTTGTTATTACCAAGCGGACAGCCCGCTAGAACTACAAAGCGCGTTGCAAGACATCGTCGTGAGCATTACCGGCGAAGAGTGCGATGGCCTGGACAATGACTGCGATGGCCTAGTCGACGAGAATTTGAACCGAGAGTGTAGCAGCGCTTGCGGCGACGGTACCGAGAGTTGCGCAAGTGGCGTTTGGGCTGGTTGCACTGCTCCCGCACCAGAAGCCGAGCTTTGCGATGGCCTCGACAATGACTGTGACGGGGAGACCGACCCAGGCTGTGGCTGTGTTGCCGGGGAGCAGCAAGCTTGCGGTACTTCGGGAAGCGTGGGCGAGTGTAGTCCGGGAACTCAAACTTGTAACAATGGCGGTCAATGGGACGGCTGTACAGGCGACGTTGGCCCCTCAGAAGAACTCTGTGACGGACTCGACAATGACTGCAACGGTATTGTCGACGATTTGGATGCGGTTGAAATTTGTGACGGGCTCGACAACGACTGCGATGGCAGCATCGATGAGGGACTTGTACAGGTTTGTTCGACCGCATGTGGTCTTGGCGAAGAAACCTGCCAGCAAGGCAGTTACGTGGGTTGCGATGCACCTCCGACAAACCCAGACATCTGTGACGGTCTGGACAACGACTGTGATGGTACGGCGGACAACGATTGTGACTGCCTACCCGGCGAAACCATTGCGTGTGGCGAATCTGAAGAAGGCGAGTGCCGCAAGGGCGAGCAAACTTGTGACAATTCTGGACAATGGGGCGCCTGTGTAGGTGACCAAGGTCCTGAGCTTGAGTTCTGTGACGAGAAAGACAACGACTGCGACGGCAAGATCGACGAGTCCAACGGCATGAGCCAAGCGGCCCCGAACGACGATGTTGCAGTTATTTGTCCGACTGGCGATGACAATCCTGAGGTACCTGCGGAATCTGATGACCCAGAGCCAGAGCCCGCTCCGGATCCCCCTGGTGCTGCAGTATCCAACTGCTCAACTGGTGGCCCCGCTGGTAGTATCTGGCTAGTACTCGCTCTCCTGGCACTCGTTGGCATCCGGCGACGCGATGGCGATTCGACCTTGAGCTAACCGCTGCAACGCTGGGTGTCCTTTCACTTCAGTGGTTCAGCCGACAACATGAGCCCAGAACCGTCACAGCGACGTCTCTGGGCTTTTCTGCGTCTGCACCGTGACGATGCCAAGAGCCGCAGCTACGTGGTAGGCATGCACCTAGTCAAATTTCTTGAGGGCTTTCCTTGCTTCGCGCTGTAATCCTTTTTTGACATCACTACTAACGTACTCCCCCAGGAATCTATCCAAGTAAGCGATCTCAAGGAATTGCTCAACATGTTTTCGAGTTTGGGATGCCTTTAGTTTTCCAAGCGCGATAATTGCATGCATTGCGACATCTGGATCAGATAACAAATCTACCAAAAGGGGAACCACGCCAGATGTCTTCTTCAATCGCGAAAGATTCATCACAATCATCTGGCGAGCATGGCGAAACTTTCGATTCAAGACGATAGCCCGAACGATTTCAAAGTCAGCGTCACGCATCATTCCTCCAATAGCATTGCCGACCGACCATCGCCCCAAGTCATCGTCTCGGACAAACTCATCAAGTAATACTGCTGTCACTACCCGGGTTTTCTTTGTCCTTAGAGACTTCACAATGTCAGCATACAGAGGCGCGTACTCAACACTCGGAAGCCACTTAGTCAGTATAGCGACAGCATCAGCTCTGAAGCCGGCCTCCCGCAGTTCTGACAAATCACTCACCGTATATCCAGTGCTTGCCAGCTCGGTAAATAGCCCGGCGCCAGCCTGACGATAGATTCTACGGCTTTCGATGTTATGTGCATCTGAATCTCGTGTTGCTACGATTTTGTCTACAAGCGCTTGATGTTCTCTAGTCTTACTCATTTTGTCCGAACTTGCTTCTATTTCCACCGGGCGCACAGGAGTCTTTTTTTCCAATTGAGACATTTCCCACTCTGAGTTCTTCATCTCTCCTGTCCGTATTCGGAAAATCGCCTTCTCAGCACTTTTTCTCAATTCACCAAGTACTTGTTTGCGCAGCCCGATCATTCCAGGGTGCGTCGTCCAAAAAACACCCAAAAACTCTGGTCGTAAGAATTGTTCCAGTTTGGATCGAGCCTCGGCTGCCCTCATACTTCCTAGTGCCCCAATAGCATAAAGCACCACATCGCCGTCGTCCAATAGATCCATCAACACGCCCACAACGTCGGCAGCCCCCTTCATTCTCCCCATTCGCAAGACCAGCATCTGGCGGCCGTCCCCATATTTCTTCGCCAACAATGGTTTAACGACCCCGAAATCTTTGGGTCTCAATTGCTTGGCAATTGCGTTTCCTACGACCCATCTATCAATATCATCTCGTGAGAACTCGATGACCAGTGCTGAAAAAGCTACCCTCGTGTGGAGACACTCTACAATATCGGAATGTAACTCCTTATAAGTAACGTCAGGCAGCCACTTCGTCAGAATTGGAACAGCCCGATCATATGAATTTAGCCCCATAACCTCGCTCACAGTCGATACGACAATTCCAGAAAGGGCCAACTCCATAAGCAAACCACTCGCTTCCTCCCAATACCTGTCTTTGGCGTTCTTAGAAAACTCGCTGTCCGGGTTGTACTGAGATAGTACTTCACTAACTAGCTTTCGATGATCATCGCTCTTTCCCATTTGTCTCCATTCCAGGACGCTGGACGAGCCCAGTAACCGACTGAGCAACGATGAGCGGATGGCTCGGGTTCACAGAATCAGTTCAATTGCCAAAACTCG
>JAESTW010000877.1 GCA_016763395.1 Kofleriaceae bacterium | reverse complement strand
TTGCTACGATCTCAACCTCAAGCTCAGTTCCGTCAGGATAATCGCCCACATCTTCAATGATGGCGCGACCTCCGGAAACAATTGCTTTGAGCGTTGGCATGGCTACTAGCCTACTTTGCATTGAGTTTCCTTGCTAGATCTTTCGGCTCTCCGTTATTTAGTAAATAACAAGAGTCTAAGAATTACAGAAAATCAGGCCCTTCCGGCCGCTAGGCCGAGCCAGGAGGCTCGTAGCTGGGATGTGAGCCGGTTACCATGCGGCTCTCTTGCTTGGTGAAGCCGATGCCGAGGTCTTCTAGGGCGGCGCGGATGCCGTCGTGGTCGGTGGCGCGGATGGCAAAATCCATGCGCTTGAGAGTTTCGTCGATGGTACTTTGGCTGAATTCTTCGGGTTGTACGCGGAAGACTTTGCGCAAGCTGGTGTCCGAGATGCCCTCGTCTTTGGTCTTGAGTTCTTCGAAGAGTTTTTCGCCCGGACGAGATCCCATGATCTGGATTTTGACCTGGTCTTCGTTGGCGCCGCTGAGGTGGATCATCTGCCGAGCGAGGTCCATGATCTTCACTGGCTGGCCCATGTCGAGCACGAAGACTTCGCCACAATCACCGAGGGTACTGGCCTGGATGACCAGGTTGGCAGCTTCGGGGATGGTCATGAAGTAGCGAGTTGCGTCCGGGTGGGTGACAGTGACCGGGCCGCCTTTGCGAATTTGCTCGCGAAAGATGGGGATGACACTGCCGCGGCTGCCAAGGACGTTTCCAAAGCGGACACAAGAAAACTTGGTTTTACTGTGCGGAGCAAGGTTTTGAATGATGACTTCGGCCATGCGCTTGGTCGCGCCCATGACACTGCTGGGGTTGACCGCTTTGTCCGTAGAGATCATCAGGAAGGATTCCACACCGTGCTCGTCCGAAAGTTCGGCCAAGGTCTTGGTGCCAAAGACGTTGTTCTTGGCAGACTCGGTGGGAAAGCGCTCCATCATAGGAACGTGTTTATAGGCAGCAGCGTGAAACACGATCTGCGGTTTGTGCTCTTTGAATATCTTGTGCAGCTCTTTGCGGTCTTGGATGTCCGCGAGAACGGTAATGCCCTGTCCGGCTGTACCTTCCACTTCGCGGTGCACTTCAAATAGGTTGTTTTCATCTCGCTCTAAGAAGAAGAGCTTGGACGGCGACAGTGCCATGAGCTGACGGCAGAGTTCACGTCCGATGGACCCGCCCGCCCCGGTCACCATAATGCGTTTGCCTGAGAATATGCCGCGCAAGTCATCCATAGACATCGATGGCGGAACCGGGTCGCGGCTGAGCAAATCCTCGATTCGCACATCTCGCAAGGATTGAGCGCTCAGGCCTTTGTCCAAGAGTTCGAGCAGGCCAGGAACGGTTCGGACAGGAACGCCCATGGGCCGACAGATATCGATTAGCTCCAAGATAGCCTTTGAAGGCACAGCGCTGGAGGTGATGATCACCTGCTTGGCATCGGTGTTTTTGATGACATCCCGAATGTCTTCAAGCGTTCCTAAAACCTTCAGACCGTTTACTTCCATGCCTCGCTTGGTCTGGTCATCATCGAGAAAACCAACGGCGTGGATGCCCAGAGCAGCTCGGTGCTTGAGCGATTCTTTGGCGATGGCAAGACCATTTTGTCCGGCACCGATGAGCAAGGTCGCAGTCGCATCGGAGCTCGACTCGTTTGTCGCCTTTTGCGACTCGTGGAGAATTCGGCGCAAGAGACGCGTGCCGGCAAGGCCAAGATAGAAGAAAGTGGCCTCCATGACGATAATGCTGAAAGGCAACTTGGCGATCGAGCCTGGAGGAGCCACAAATCGCAGAACCAACAACACCGCACTCAGAGAGAGAACAGCACGCCCAAAGAGGATTGCCTCTCGGACACCAACATAGCGCCAAACGACGCGATAGACACCAACGATGCGATTGGTGACAAGCCGAGCTACGGCAATTACCGGCGCCATAATGAGCATTTGCTGAGCAAAGGCTTCGGGCAGCACCGCGTCAAATCGCACCAAATACGCCAGCACCACACACAGCATTGCCATGACAAAGTCGATTGCCAGTTGAATAACTCGAACCGCCTTCGGCCCCAAGAGTGCTTTGCGTACCGGACTCATGCTTATTCTGCTGCCTCCGCGGCTGTCTCACCATAGCCATAGGCGTAGTAGTTGTATCCGTACTTCTTGTCGTTTAGATCGATATCATTGAGAATAACACCGAGCTGATGCACACCGACGTCTCTCCACATCTTGGAGCTGGCTGTCAGTGCCTCGCGATTGGTCTGTCCGGCCTTGACCACCATGATGGCGCCATCGGAGAGCTTGGCCAGAACCACGCCATCGGTCACTGCTTGCAGCGGCGGGGTATCAAAAATCACACGGTCAAATTTGCCGCGCAGCTCTTCGATGATGGACTTGAAGCGGTCGGTCAGCAAGAGCTCTGCCGGATTCGGCGGAGTGGGGCCACAGGGCAATACAAAGAGATTGGGAACATCAGTGCTCTTGATACAATCTTCGTAGCTCGAGTCACCAACGATCAGGTTGGAGATACCTTTGCCCCGAGAGACGCCCATCGACTTGTGCAGTCTCGGTCGGCGCATGTCCGTATCAACTAACAAAACTCGCTGCCCACTTTGCGCCATGGTGGTACCCAGGTAAATCACCGAGGTCGTCTTGCCCTCTTGCGGGTTCGGGCTCGACACAGTCAGGATCGTCAGATCGCGGTCCGCAGCACTGAAAAGCAAGTTTGTCCGAATCGAACGACAGCACTCCGCCGCGCGCGGTTTGGGTTTGTTAAATATGTAGAGATCGCGTTCCTGCAAGTCGCTGGAGCTGTCCGAGATGTCATGCAAAACAGGAATCAAGCCAAGCATCGGAGTCTTGGCGGCCAAGACCACATCCTCTGCTGTCTTTACAGTCCGGTCGAGATACTCAAGCAAGAATACCAGCCCGATTCCCAAGAGAAGCGACATCACTGCCGCCACCGCGACGTTCACAGGCATTCTTGGACTAAAGGGAGCTGCCGGTACTTGCGCGACATCGTGGCTGCGAATGTTGTTTGAAGCGTCGTTTTTCAGAGAGAGATTACTTGTCCGTAATCGATCTCTCAGCATGGCGTAATTCTCTTTGTCTTCGCTATTTTGCCGAAGCAGCTTGTTGTAGACACCGGTCTTGGAGCCGAGCAGTTTCGCTTCCTCCTTGAAGCCTTTGAGTTCGGCAACAAGGCGGCCCTCATTGTTGCGAACTGCCCCGAGACGCTCTTCTATTTCACTTAGCGCCAACCTGCCCTCTCGCTGAATCGCCTTGTAGATGTCAGCAACCTTCTTCTTTTGAGCGATAAATCCCGGATTTTTAGGACCCAGAGTTGTTCTCAAATCGATAAAGACCTGTTGCTCTCGCAGATATTGTTCTTTTAGAATATTGACCGTGGAATTGCCCACCAGGCCAAAAATCGCCGACTCTAAAATCTCGTCCTTCTTCAGAGCATGGGCCGCTTGCCTGCGCAAGCCCTCCAGTTCAATACGCTTGATTCGAGCATCGGAGAGCGCACTGTTGTAGCGCGTCAGATTGGCGGACAGCATATTCTGCCGGTCCTCAATTGCCTTGCCGTCCAAGGTAATGTGCAAAATCTCGTTCTCATCGCGAAAGGCAACTAGCGCTGCTTCAGAGTCAGTCAGAGATTTCTCTGCGGTATCCACTTCGCGAGCAAGGAATTTCGCCGCGATTCCCGTTCCGCCCTTCTGCACCTGCACGTTGTTGTGCTGGTAACTATCTGCATGCATGTTGGCCAAGTCGGCAGCCAACTCGGCATCGGGGTGAGTAATACTAATAAGAATAATTCGGCTATCGCGTTTGCGAGTGACCGTGACCGCAGCTCGAAGACTTCTCGAGGCCTTCTCAATCCGCTGCTCTTCTGTCAGCTTCTTCTTGGGAGACTCCGGGACAAGTCGAGTGTCATTGTGCAAGTCATGTTGTAGAACCGTTATCCGAGCAAGACTACGACTGCGCAGAATCTCGAGTTGAGTATTGTAGTATTCCTGACTCGACCAGTAGTTGCCCGAGCCTAGCTGCACGACTTCTTGCTGGTCACGTCCGAAGACCTGTGGAGCCTGCGGATTTACCTCAACACTCGCAGTTGCCTTGTAGAGCGGTGTTTGCCGCATGGTGTAAAGAACAGCCAGAGTAATACCGACGGCCATGGCGGCCATCACCAGCCACTTGCGTTTCAGAACAATGTCGACGAAATGCCGGATGTCAATTCCACCCTCTTCCTCATCCTCACGCGCGAAGTCGGTATCGTCTCTCATTTTAACTTTGCTTCCTTCTCGGCCATCTTGAGATCAGACTGAACCATCATCTCGGTCAACGCTCGAAAATCGACCTTGGGGCTCCATCCGAGTTTTTCTCGTGCCTTGCTAAAGTCGCCGCGAAGCTCATCAACCTCTGTCGGACGGAAGTAGCGTGGATCAATCTCAACGTACTTCTTCCAATCTAAATCGAGACTCTCAAATGCGAGTTCCAAAAACTCTTGTACCGAGTGCATTTCACCGGTGGCGATAACAAAATCGTCGGCTTCGTCCTGTTGAAGCATCATCCACATCGCTTCGACGTAGTCCCCGGCAAAGCCCCAATCGCGCTGGGCTTCTAGGTTTCCGAGAAAGAGCTTATCTTGCAAGCCCATGCGAATTCGCGAGGCAGCGCGGGTGATCTTTCGCGTTACGAAGGTCTCCCCCCGACGAGGCGACTCGTGGTTAAAGAGAATCCCGTTGCAAGCGTACATGTCGTAGGCCTCGCGATAGTTGAGCACAGTGTGATACGAAAAAAGCTTAGCAATCGCATAGGGGCTGCGCGGCGCAAAGACTGTCTCTTCGTTTTGCGGCGCCGGTGTCGATCCGAATAATTCTGAGGATGAAGCTTGGTAAAACCTGGGCTTCATACCAGTTTCCCGCAGCGCCTCTAAGAGTCGGAGCGTTCCCAGACCTGTTACCTCGGCCGTGTACTCGGGTGTGTCAAAAGAAACCCGGACATGACTCTGCGCGCCCAAGTTGTACACTTCTTCTGGCTCGACCAAACGCAAGATGCGGTTGAGTGAACTGGCATCATTTAGATCGCCATAGTGCAACTTCAGACGGCCACCTTCATGTGGGTCTTGGTAAATGTGCTCGATTCGGTCGGTGTTGAAGCTACTGGATCGCCTGATGATGCCATGGACTTCGTAGCCCTTGTCGAGCAACAGTTCTGCCAAATAGGAGCCGTCTTGGCCAGTAATGCCGGTTATCAATGCCTTTTTCACGGGTACTCTCTGAGTTGTTGGATAATCGATTCGTGTTCACGAAATCGCCCGGAGATTCGCTCAAAAGTGCCTTTGCGGACACATTCCAGTTGATAGATCTCGCTTATCGACGCTTTGCCGCGAGCTCGTCTGCAATCCTGCGCTCTAGGGCTGCCTGATTTCGATTGCCCAGTCCCGCTTCGATCTTCGCTAACTGCCTGTGAATACGTATTTTTTCTTCATTTCCAGCACTCGGAATCGCCAAGGCCTGAGCCAGTGGTTTGCGTGCCTCTTCAAATTTTCCGCCTGCTATCAATAACTTAGATAACATTTGCAGAAGCCGAGAGCGGTCGGCACCAGTGAGCCTTGTATCCGTAAGCGCGGTATCCAAAATTTCCCGCGATTTCACGGTGTTACCGGATGCGAGCTCAACATCCGCCAAGCGGTGAATGGACTCCGCACTTGGCCAAAGTTGGTGGATTCGTCTGGCGGCGCGCTGAGCCAAGGCAAAGCCTTTGCTTTGGGTAGCGATTGTGGCGACTAGCCCAAGCGCAACCTTGTCCTCTTTTGCGTTCGCCATGACCACGTGCGCGTACGCCAAACGGACTTCCATTTGCCCCAGTCCCCTGAGGGCACGGGCGATGTAGTGCATGCGTGTGCCATCCCGAGGCAACGCCTTCGCCGCCATCTCGGGCGATGCAGATACGCTGACGATTTCTTTCACTAGGCCGCCAACTTGTCCGAGAGGAGCATCTTGCAGGGCGGATGAATACTCAATCGCAGCCTGTGAGTTAGCCGACGAAGCGCCGAGCCATCTTGCGGCGAGTACGTGCAGCCCCCACTGTCTCGGATTGGCGATGAGAGCTCGGTTCAGCACTTGGATGGCTCGCTGATCACCGGCATCGTACAAGGCGATCGCCGTCCGGCCAGCCGCTGCGTAGTCCGCAGGATGCCGGTGCCAAATTTCACTTGCACTTGCAACAGAACAAGGAGCCTTGCATGTCTCCTCGCGCGCCGGCCGATTTCCCGGCAGTGCGAGAAGCACCAGTAGCCCGGCTGCTACAACGGCTGTACTCGCATGAAAGTACTTTCTCTTCACACTGCCCTTCTTGCGCACGGACAAACTCGCGCCAGTTACCAGCGCGGTGAGAGCGAGCGTTGGCATGGCAATGCCTGGCAAGGAGAGCCCAAAATCGACAGTGTTTTGCAGTGCTATGGAGACAATACCGGACACTGCACCCGCTTCAATGGCACTCACTCTCCACTTTGGAAACACCAGCGTCGCCAGCATCAGTAGCGCCAGTGATGCCAAGAGAGCACCGAGCAGGCCCCAATCCACAATCGCTTGCAGATACTCATTTTCAAGCGAGGCGTAGCTGAACTGTGGCGAGGATGACCGGACCTGCGATACTGCCTGCTCAAATGCGCCTCGTCCAATGCCGAACACGGGGTAACGCGCCACTAGCGGCTTTGCACTTCGCCATAAATCAACCTTCCCCGATTGGCCGGTAATCTCCTCTGCGCTGGTCTTGCTCAGCTCCTCTAAAACACCATTGCCGGTAGCTAGTCCCAAAACGGCAAAGACGCACAAGCCGACTATCATCTGCGGTACGGGGATTTTCCTAGGAATTTCTCGGCCACTTGAGTCGCTCTTGCGATTGCGGCCAGCGAAGCAAAGTCCGGCGGCGAGCAAGAGCCCAAAGCCGAGCGCCAAAACACCCCCGCGAGATTCACTGAGAACACATACACCGCTACAAAGAAGCATCGAGGCGATAAAGAAGGCGCGTTTTTTACCCCGGTGGAAAACCGCTAACCCGAGCGCAGCAGGAGCGCACAGAGCCATCAGTCCGGCAAAGTGATTGGAGTTGAGCAAAGGCGCCACAAAGGTCGGTGCTTTGATGTATTGCGGCTCGTAGAGGCCAAAGAGAGTGTCTATCGAGAGTAGGCGATGTCCGATTGCGGTAAGAGCCACCAGAGATCCGAGCACAACAACAGCACCCGCCATCTGCGATTTATTCCCAGAGCCCTTCTTTGCCCGCAGTCGCAAACAAGTGTAGGCGAACGCAAAGTAACTGATGAGCTTAACGAGTTCACGCAAGGTGGCCGGTGGATCGAGACTCAGCGGAAAAAAGGCGGACGCCGACTCTTGCATGACCTTGGCATTGCTCATGACCAGTTCATACTTCGCAGGAGAAAGTAGTCCGACCACCGCTGCGGGCAAGGGCAAGACTTGCAACGCAGTTAGCCCAGCACACACACCCAGAAAAACCAGTAGAGGAGACCAACCCGAGAGCTTCCGGCGTGCCCCCCAATATGGCACTGTGCTGACTAGCGAAAGCCCAGCGCCAATTACCACAGCCCAACGATGCGCGGAACCGACGGCAAACACCGCAAAGAGCAGGCTAAGCGCCGCTAGAGGAGCCGCTATCGTATCGCGCGTAGCACCACGGATCAAAAAAGTCGCTCGGGCACAAAGACTACATCGCCCGGACGCAAGTTAAAGTTCCCAGCTGAGCCGCGTCCGATTTTGTCTACGGGAATCGTATACTTCGACTTTTTGCCATCAAGCTCACGAGTCACAGTGACTGCATTCTTGCGCGCCATTCCGGTAAAGCCACCCGCTTGCGAAATCGCCTCGATAATTGTCATGCCCTCCGTGTAGGCCAAGGTGCCGGGCTTCCTGACTTGTCCGAATATAGACAATTTCTTACTCTTGTACTCTTTGACAAACACCGACACTTGCGGGTTCACCAAGTAGCCATCGGCAAGTCGGGATTGAATCTCTTCTTCTACGGCCGCTGGGGTTTTGCCGGAGACCATGACCTTGCCTATTAAGGGGAAGGAAATACTGCCCTCTGCACTGGTGGAATATGTCGCGCTCATCTCTTTGTGTTGAAAGACTCGAACGTCAAAAACATCACCTACACCTATGGTTGTGTCCTCCTGATACGCCTGCTGATCTGGATACACACTCGCGGGGGGATCTCCACACGCGGACGCAAGTGGGATGAGGAGAAGTACAATAAGTAGGCGGAAATAAACGATCATGTTGAGCCAAGCAAGGGTATCTCGCCCATCATAGTCGTCAACTCTCTGGCGGTCGTTCAAGAGAATCACAAGAAAAAACCTGGGAACTATCAAGTCTATGCCCAGGCCACCGTATTGCTTGGGTGCATACACACTCAATTTTGCCGATTGGACATACCATGACCTACCTAGTAACCAGAAATTTTGTACTCGCTGCCGGACTTTCCCTATGTCTCATAGGATGCGCCGACGACCCCGAAGAGCTTCCACCGACTGAGGACGCGGTGAACACTGTCACCGAACTTGGCAAATCACGTGATATTCTCGTTGGTCTTGCAGACACGCACAGAGAAAATGTGATGTTACGAGGCGAACTTCGAGATATTGCCATTGATGAACTTACCTTTCACAATGATAGCTTTACCTCTCTCAACGACATGCAATTCCATCTAGAAACTCTAGCCGCATGTCTCAATACGGACCATGACTCAATGGAACGTTCGGATGCTCTAATCGCGCTCCAAGAATTGCGTGTCGAGATTCGCGCTCACCAAGTAGGCATGCTCACGATGCTCGACCCGGACACAGCCCAGGCTGCCGAACGAGTCTTTCACAGCAGGCAAAACCCACTACTCGAAGAACTCGAAGCCCACGTCACAGCCTTTCTGTCCGTGTCCGCCAACTACGAGTGCACGTTCTAGCTGATTCGGACTGTAGCTAGTTACAGTCGACGACCAAGGTCAACACAGAACCAGCCCGGACAATCGAGGCTGGCGCAAGTTGCCTACACCCCGTAGCCCCCATATTGGGGATTGCGGGTATTAGCGTTTGTGGTGCGATATTGGTGAATATGAGCACGGTGTCGCCAATGCCCAATAAGTGTGGCGTCTCTAGCGGCATGCCATCAATAAAGCTAAAGATGGGATCCGCGGGAGTATCAAAGGTAAACCCCAGGCCTTGTTGCTCGAGATTTCCAACGCGGATGTCCAGGCTCACGACACCGACCGTTTTTTCAATACTCGGTAGCCCTAAGACTGAACTCAGCCCCTCAAACAAAGGGTCATCAGCCAGCGCATACTCAAGACCGGTACGCCCTGCTTCGGACACATCGAGCAGCCACGACGAGTGTGACCAAAATCCGTCCGGCCCCGGGATGTACACTTGGTAGTCTGTGTCGACTAAGGGCAGCCGAATTGAGAATTCTCCCGTATCGCTTGTCGTGATATTGACCGTGCCTCCTGAGTAGCTAAGCTCGATGGTGGCTCCGGGCAGTGGACCAGCGCCGGCGTTGACCACTCCTGAGTACATTGGGCCAAGCGCCACAGTCGCGTCAGGTGCCATGGCGTCGGGCATTGCGTCCGGGATCCCGGCATCGATGACAGGTGTCTCGCCTCCTCCGCACGCCACTAAAAAGCAGGCGGCTGCAGAAATACGGATCCAGTACATCGGGCTCATACACATAACGCTAGCACAATTGCCCAAGCTATAAGAAGCCACTGGGCTCATGTGGCGCAGATCACCTGCCATTTGATTCGCGACATTCCGTTCACAAACCACGCAATATCGTGTCAAGATGGCAACACTGACTGTGCGTTTTTCCGAATTCGAACCAGCCATTTCTACTAATTTCAATCACTTAGCTTAAACTAGTGTCTTGGCCTAGCACTTGCTTTTACTGAGAGCATGAGTTGTTTAACCCAAATCTATCAGTATCGAAAGCTTCAACAACTGAGAGAAGCTGGCGCTAAGCTCAACATAAGCGAGGCGTTGGCAATGGAGGTCTTGGGAGCCGGACTAGAATCTCAGGCATCCTTGCCCCTATCAGCTCCCATAAGTGGAGTTCTTACGACCAACACAGTTGACCACCGCATACGAGTAATTCGTATCGCGCAACACGGAGTTGTATGCACCAATGCCCCCGGCGCGTTGCCAAGTGGGACCATGGGCTTGCGCCTCGATGACGCTTGTGAAAACCAGAGCTACCTCTTTCGAGTCAAGGTATCCTGGGTAGAACACGTCAGCGCCGAAGACGAATGCAAGGTCGGTTTCGACTTCATCGGCAATCCGGTCATGATTCGATGGAGCCGCGGACGCAGCACTGCGCCGCAAGCGGTAGTGCGCCTAGAGTCGTCGCTGCAAGCTGCCTAGTAAGAGTTTCCTTAGAGCACCATATCGCTTCGGCATTCAGTTGCCTTCGTCGATACAACAGCCGCAGCCATCACCGGACAGCTGGTTGCCGTCGTCGCAGACCTCATTCCCCTCAACCAAGCCATTGCCACAAATCGCCTGGCTACGCACCCAGATGCGATGCAAGGTATCAGGTTGTGCTCCACCGTTGTAATCGTCGACTTCCCATCGGTAACTGCCCCCACGTATGGCCCAGTGTCGTGAGCCAAAGCGATAGAAGGGAAAGTTAGTCTGTGCCTCGTCCCCCTGGTTGGTGTAGCGGTTGTCCTGACTGGCGGGCAGTTCAGTCGTATGATCCGTATATGGCTCAAACTGCCCCCGTAACCCTTGTGCCGACCCCTGTCCGGATTTGAAGTAGTCCACTGTTGCTGCATTCTTTGTCCGGAAGTGCATAACGCGATTGTGATTACCACTAAGGCCAAAGAATCGCAGCTCCTCACCCGCTAAAGAGGCAAAGAGTTCATTGGAGCTATGCCCCCAAAAAAGGGTCCCACTCTCGTCGCTACCCAATGATGCGCCGGAGAGCACTGGCAATCGATCGCTGTAGACGGTGAGATTGGGGTTGCTGCCAGAGCGATGCAAGTAGTTGAGCACCATAAGCCAGGAATCGCCCCCCTCATCGACGCTTACTTCTCCTTCAAAGGTCTTACCGTCTATGGCAAAGTAGTACCGGCCAGCAGTCAATGTGTTTATTTGGCCAAGAAAGGCAATGGGAGTATTCTCAGTACCGTAGAGCGAACATGCAGCTGGCGGCGGTCCACTATCGATCGCTGTTACTGCATCTATTGCATTGATGGGCGCAGAATCAACGGCTATGGGTGTTTGCGTGCCGCCATCGCTCGGGCCAGCGTAATTACTGGTGTCAAAAGCGCAAGCACTGAGACCTACAACCATCAGACTTGCCCAACTACGCATGGGATAGTGTACCAGTTTTGATGTTTACCCGTATTGCAAACCAGTCAGCCCACAGACAAAAAAGCACCCACGTTTGTGGATGCTTTCTTTGTAGCTGTTTTCACAGACTCTGTGATTTGTACCTGAGCGTTATGCGCCGGGCTTGAGCAAGAGTGGAATCGAGAAGTCCGCGCTGGTCGGCTTGCCCTCATCCTTTGGTGCAGAGAAGCGCCACTTGGAAGCTTGCCCCTTGATGCATGCATCAACAGTTGCGCTGAAGCCCTTTACCGTGGCTCTGGTCACGCGTCCGGTAGGTCCAACCGTAAAGCGTATTGTGACTTTACCTTGAGCCCGAGGATCGATCTTCAGTGCACGTTGGTGACAACGCTTGATACCAGAGAGGTACTTGCCACGAATTCGCTTGGCAACTGCGTTCGGGTCCAGGTCACTAAGACTCAGATCATCCGCTCTGCCGAGCTTGAGCTTCGATACGATCTTCTCTTCTTGTTTCGGACCGCCGCCGCCGCCGCCGTCTGTGCCCGTAGGACCACCGACCTTAGTGCCTTTGTCTGTACCAATTTTTCCGGTGTTCTGACCACGCTGACGCTCGGTACCGGTTCCGTTGGTGGCAGTAGCCTTGCCTTTTGCGTGCGCAATTGACTTGTCCAAACTCGCGCCCTGGTCGGTACCGCTCATCTTACTGAACGCGCCATTGGGTCCGCCGAGGCCAGTTAGTACAGAGACCACCGCGGTATTCTGAATTGCTTCGGCGACAGCAGCTTCGTCCGGCGAACCGTCGTTGCTACCGCCCTCATTGGGGGTTGTCTCACCACCACCAGTATTTTCTTTGGGAGTGCGAACCTTGGTTGGAGTTTTCGGCTCGACAACGTCTGAGCCACCAGCTTCAGTGGTATCCCCCTCCTCCGGCTCGGCCACAATGGGTTCAGGCGGTGGAGGCTCTACATATTGATCAACAGAATATGTCCGAGCGATACGCTCCGCTGGACGCTCGATAACTTTGTCTTGCGTGTATGCCCACAGACCGACAGAAAAGTGGGTCAGAATAGATAGGCTGAGAATGATTGCCAGCCGTGGCTCGATACGATCTGCCAAGGTACCGCGCACCGAAGCGGGCAATCTTGGTCGAGGCTGAAGTGGTGGAGGCGTGACGAATTGAAAGAGCAAGGTCATCGCGCCTACGGAAATTTTTCCGCGGGCTTTGTCGTCGAGCGGGTACACCCAATCGGTGCCGCGCTTGGTAGCTCCGTCTTGCTTCAGTTGCGAAATTGTCCGAACCGCTCCGCCAGCAGAGATCCTGCCGTCCATGTTGTCCTGGAAGTGCAGATGGTATCGACCGTCAACGAGTTCAAAAATCGGAAGCGTCTTTGGCAATCCCTCAATCGGAACCGCAAAGGTATTGGCCGCACTCTGGCCAATCGTCACGGTCTCGCGCTTGCGAACGAGGCGTTCTTCGATAATGTTGCCGCCCAGAACAATTCCGATACGGAGAATTCTAGGTGCTGGCCCCTGCTGAGCCCCTTTTCCCGGCTGTCTTTTCGTACTCTTTCCCACTAGAACGGCCATTTCTTTACTGATTTGCGAATTAGTGGCATGAAATCCTGCTTGAGGTTTTCCCACTCGTAGTTAATTGCAGTTGCCTGCAAGACGTAGATCACATTGGGTCTGGGCACGGTCCCGCAAACCACAAATGCCTTTTGAATCACAAAAACCTTGCGTCCGTCCGGGCCAATAACTGTTTTGTAGTTCTTGCCACCGTTGTCCGCCTCGTCCTGCCTATCAGAACATTTATCAGCATGAGCGATATCTGAAGAGACTAGAGAAGTACCCATCAGCAGCGCCGCCGTCATGGCGACATACCCGACTATGCGACTTAGACTATTTGATCGTTTAGACTTCATTTACTCAAATCCCTCGTCGCTATCAAAATCATCGCCGCCACCCTCTGCCTCACGTTTGCGTTTCTTCTCTTCTAGAGCACGTCGCCTGGCTTCTCGATCTGCTTGCTTCTTGCGAAGCTTGAGCTCCCGATCGATAAGTTTTTGTGCCACTGCCGCTGTCTGATCGACAAGCTTTTGGTCGGCCTTAGGAAGCCGGCGGTACTCGTCAAGATAGGTTTTGGCGTTCTTCAGCCGCACCAACCTGTCGAGTTCTCCACCAGACCGGGTGGGGAATGGATCAGCGTCTAAGTAGAGCAAGCCCATATTGTAGTAGGCATTAGGATAGTTCTTATCCTTGCTGATTGCGTGTTTGTACGCAGCCTCTGCCTTGAGTACCATCTGATTGCGACGCGTAATGTCCGAGACAAAATCAGTAGAGTGCCCTCGGTACGCGGAGCCTAAGTTGGTCCAAACTGCGGCTCGGTCGAGCCCAAGACTCGATGTAAGTCGCTCGTAGATTACAACCGCATCTTGGTAGCGCTTGGTGCGAAGGTGACTAACACCCAGGTTGACCAGTGCGCTCTTGTAATTGGGGTCGAGAGTGAGCGCGTTTTGATAGGCGATAGGAGCCTTGTCCTCGCGCTCAGTCTTGTCATACACAAGTCCAAGCAAGAAAAACGCTTTCTTGTTGCTCTTGCCACCGCGCTCGAACGCCTTCATGAGCACATCTTCGGCCATATCGTAGAAGCCCTTGACTACATTGCCGTGGGCCAAGAGAACCATCGCGTCAATACTGGTCTCGTCGATCTGCAATGCCGCCTTTGCCTCACTGATAGTTCGGCTTGGATCTGCATTGTTTTTGATCGCCGCGGTGGCGTTTTGCAGCAGAGATTGCACTCGCGCCTGCTTTTCCGCTGGGCTGATGTCCAAGCCAGGCGGCTTGATCTCAGGTGGCACATCGGGATCGTCAGGATCGCTCGGAGCACTTGGCTCCGTTTGCTCAGGTGGCCTATCGTTGGGATCTGCCGTCGGAATTCCGTCAATGGGGTCGATATTCGCCGGATCCACAACCGGTCCCATAGGCGTTCCATCACTCACCGTTCCGCTCGAAGCGGGAGTTGACTTCTTTTTCTTGTCACCACCGCCGCATGCTGCAAGTGAGCCCGCGCTAGCTAGAAGCAGAGCCCACAGAGCGCCCGACTTGAGCCCTGCAAACTTGCCACTTCTGCGTGATGATGGTCCTTCTACCCTTAGGAATACGCGCGATGTCTCGCTGGGATCTAATTCACTCATCGTTAGGGTGTCTCCGTTCCCTCCCGAAGCTCGGTACGGAGCACGGGAAATTCGTCCTGAGAAACAAAGTCGTGTAGGCGTTCTTGCGCCAGTTGGGTCCACTCGTTGGATAGCCGTTGCGCCTTGCCTGCGTTGACAACCTTTTCCCACTGAATCTTGGCTTGCTCTTCCAGAGGCTTTACCAAGCTGGCAATCGTATCCTCGTACTGAATGAGAATATCTTTGGACGGATATAGGTTATCGAGTCGGATAATTTCCTTCGGAATCGGAATCTCCGCAATTTTCAATGCCTGGAAAAAGCGAATATCGCCGACCCGGACAAGAGATGCCAAAGACCAGGGTCCACTTTCGAAGCGGTTCATGTCAGTGAACTTCTTCTGCGCATTGTCCGCAAGTCGGATCAAATCGGCAAAGACCTTCTTGGCCTCTTTCTCCGTTTTGGGCGAACGCTTGATTTTAAAGGGAGTGAATGTCCGGTCGTAGTATTTGTCCGCCTCTTGGAATGCAAACTCCGCAGCCAAATCTGAAGCGATTGCATCCTTCGGACTACCCACTTTGATCCAAGCGCTCAGCGTCGCTTTCTTGGCTTTTGCTGTCGCCCGAGAATTGCCAGACTTCTCGTACTGCTTGGCCATGTCATAATAGGAAAAGACATAGTCGTTCGAGTTGATCGCCAGGTTGCCGTACTTTCCGCGCCAAGTCGCATACGCACGCTCTTGCAATCGGAGGTTCTTGGCCCCTTTCCAAACGCGAGCCACTGCAAAGAGAGCTCGATCTGCCTTGCGACCGTCGGTTTCCAGCGATGCATAACGCTCGAAGAGTGAAGCAGCTCCGGTTCCGGGTGCCGAACGTGGATCTTTGTAGACCCTGTCCAGTTCTCGGATATTCGCAGCATTGTAAAGCGCATCCAAACGCATCTCAGGAGCCGTTCGCTCGCCTGCTGGTGGCTTGCGACTCTTGTCCGCGGCTGCCTTAACGACGTCCAAATAGACTTTTACTGCATTGTCGTAATCGAATGCCTTGTAGTACGAAACCGCTGTTAGATAGAGAGCGGGTAAGAAGTATTCGCTGTCACGGAATGCCGAATTGGTATTCTCGGTGAACTCCTTGAGCAAATAGACCGCTGTCTTGGGCTTACCGCTTTTGTCGTAGGCAATCGCTCCATTGTACAGAGCAATCGGACGGTTGGGATCGTCCGGCGGCGCAGTCTTGTAAAAGACATAGAACGCGATCGCCGCATCGGCAAACTTCTGCTCTTTGAAGAGAGCAGCAGCTTCACGAAACTCTTTAGAGCGGTTTTGTGCTTGCGCCAGCGCAACATCATCGTCACTTCCGCACTTGGAAGAGATAAACGCCTCGTTGGTCGCTTTGAACTTCTCGTCATCGCCGAGAGCTTCGTAGATTGCCAAGAGAGCGTCTTTACTCTTTACCGATTGGTCGCTTCCGCAAAACCTGTCGAGAGTCGCTTGAAAACGGTTTTCTGCGTCGGCCAGATTAAGATGGCGAAATGAAATCAGAGCAGCCTCGTACCCCATGTTGGGTGCCGTCTCTGGATCGTTGACCATGGTCTGGTACTTGTCCAGACTGTCTTGCAAATCGACATAGGCCTGCGGCAGAGGCTTGCCAGCGATAGGCTTTGGCATCGCCAAGAGTTCATCAATCGTCGGAATCGAAGGCTCGACCACCGTGTTGTCCGCAATTTGTTTCTCCAGCTCCTTTTGATAGGACTGAACCACGGAGCGAGCTGCCTTCTCGAAGCGCGTTTCGCTCAAGTCGCGATGGTCGCGAACCCAAACGTAATGCGGGATGGCCTCTTGGTAGTGCTCAGCAAAGAAGAGAACTTCGCCCAAGCGGTAGGTAAACTCGTATGAGCTCTCTGCCGTTGGATTCTCTTTTAAGAAACGTTCGTAGAGTGCGCCAGCCTTGAGATAGAGGTCGATGTAAATCGCCTTGTTCTCTTCAGTTGAGTCCGCCAACCAATCTTGACGAGCCGCCTGTGCTGACTTGTGAGTATTCTCTGCCGCCGCTTTGAGCATGCGCTCGCCAATGCGCCGCTGGTTCTCCATAGCGATGCGATTGGTTTCGTTGGCGGTGTACCATTCGGTGCCCGGAGCGTAACGAGCCGCCAATCGACCCGCCTCCTCATTCGCTAAATCGGTGTCACCAAGCTCAACAAAGGCATTTACAATGTTTTGGTGAATCTCTGGATTCTCCGGGTGTAGCGGCCACTTGGTGAGCGCTAGACGCCATGCATCGGACGCCTGCGAGTACGACTCGAGCACTGAGAAGGTATCGCCGAGCTGGATAAAGACATCCCGGACATGAGGCTCGTCAAAGCGATCTTTGTAGAAGTCCATCGCCCGATCCCAACTGCGAGATGGGTCTGGATCTTCGTCCACGCTCCATGGATCGGTAAACGAAATGGCAATGTACTGAATTGCTTCGTCACGAAGCTCCAGTTCTTCTTTGCCTTCTGCTACTTGCTTGTCCGAGTACACAACAGACTTGTCAAAAGCCTCGATACTCAGCAAGAAATCATCATTGCGGTAGTACGACCAAGCGAGTTTGTAGAGCGCTTCGTCGTAGAACTTGCTCTGCTCGTCGCCCGCTACTCTTTCGTATGCGCCAATGGCTTCGCCAAGTTCACCGGGAGTCAGAAAGTGGATGTCGCCAATGCCGCGAACCCAAGCATCCTGCAGAAGCTCTTTGTTGTCCGAGAGTGCAATGCAACCCTCGTAAATCCCGCTCTTGTCGTCAGGAATCGCCGTTCCCAGCGCGGCGCGAGCCAATGCCATGTCCGGTGCTGGTTCTGGTTCTGCGAGAGCATCGTACTTGTTGGAACAAACGAGCCCGCGAAAGATTTGCAATGCCGGACGCTCTTGCTCAGTCTGCTTGAGATAGTACGCCAGTAAATAGAGAGTATTGGCCTTCTGCCGATATTTGGGGAAGTTACGGACAATCTTGTCCCACATTCCGATGGACTTGGAATAGTCTGCCGAGGCCAGGAACGTGTCGTCATCATCGTCATCGCCAAAATCGAGGTCTTCGTCGAAGCTGACGTTGAAGTCGTACTCCGCTTGCTCCAAATACAGATCGGCCAAACGAAACATTGCGTCGGGCGTAAACTTCTGGTGGTTTGGATAATCTTGTACGAATTTTTCTAGTAGTACGATTGCACTGAGCCGGCGTGCCAGTTCCTGCTTTTCTGCGTTCCCGATTTTCTCGGCGTAGCGAGATTCCAGCTGACCTTTGCGATCTTTGTACTCAGATGCCAATATGATACGGACACGCTTGTGATGTAGATTCGCTGCCTTCTCGTATCGGATGAGATCTTGCTCGACCTCAGCAAGAATCTCCAGTTCTTCTGGAGTTAGGACTGTCGGTCCAAAGTTGGAACCGGGGCCCATGCGAGGCGCAACTGGTTGTCCAGCAGCCGGTCCACCGGGCTGTCCAGCGGCGGGTCCTCCTGGTTGTCCAGCGACTGGGCCGCCAGGTTGTCCGGCAGCGGGTTGCGCAAAGCCTTGCGATCCACCAAAGCCAATCGAGAGCAAAGCCCCGAAAAACAGGCCACGAGATAGTGTTTTGCCAATTGCGTTCATTACTTGCCTGCAGCCTGATCGAAGAGCTCTTGCGCTCTGGTTTCGCGGATTTCACGGATTACGTCCGCAAAGTCAGAGTCCAAAGTACGCCGTTCGCGTGCCTGATCGAGAGTGAGTCGTTTCAAAGATGTTTCTGCGGCCTCTTTTAGAGACCAAGCCACATCGACGATGCCAACGTCGGAGCGTACTAAAATATCGTAGAACTTCGCAGAGACGTTTTGGAAGCTGAGCACCAGAATTTCGCCGCCAATCTCATGAGACTCGCGTTCGTAATTCAAAAACTCTCGACGATATGCGCCCAAATGTGCCTTCTCTTCCGAGAGCGCATCACGAACTTCGCCCAAAGCCTCATCGACAATACTATCGATGGTCCCCTTCACTCGACTGAGTTTTGAGGCTGCGTTCTTGGCCTGTGTCGTCAAACGACCAATCTGCTGCATTTTGCCGCGATCACTACTGCTCATCGCAGAACTGGTACTCATCATCGCGCCGTGCTCAGCGTCTAGTGCGCGCTGCAAATCTGCCCGCAACGCGTTGCGCTTCGATGCAGCCTCGTCTCCAGTGCCCGCTCGATCTTTGGCCAAGACGGTGTCGCTGCGAATGCTTTTTAGTTCACCACGCAACTCATCGACAACAGCCCGAAGCGTTTTCAGATCGTTGTTGAATGTCTCAATTTCGTCGACCTTGAGCGCAGAGCCCTGATCGATTACGTATTTTTCCAATGCGACTAGTTGAGCTTCGGTTACATCGATAATCGTTGAAACTTCCGCCGCCCGCTCACTCAGCTTCGTGTAGCGATTCCGCGCCTTGGTGATTTTCTCGCCTTCACTAGAGTCACCGTCGGGAAGTGCGCTGATTTCCTTTTGAATTTGGAAGACCTGAGCCCGAAGATTGTCGAGCTGGCCACTTTGAGTACCACTAGCGTACTTGTCCGCGAGGTTCCGCGCTTGAGTAGCTAGATCAACACGAAGCTTGACGGTTTCATCCAAGATCTCAGTGCTGCGAATACGCTTTTGCGCCAAACTCGGGAAGATGTTGACTCGTGAAGGAGTGTCAATCGCGGCTTCTAGGCGAACAATCGTTGCTTCCGCTTCAGCGATCTCTGCCTCGATCTGTCCGAGGTTGGTCTCGATATCCACAACTCGCGCGACTTCGGGCTGCTCCCGTAGCCAAGCCGCCGCAACTTCGGGAATGGTTGACGTAACATCGAAGGTGTCCGAGCTTCGGCCAGTGATTTGCTGCAAGAATGTGGAAGCGTCGCCATGTTCTGCAATAATTTCTTTGAGCTCTTCGTGAGACTCGCGAAAGTTGTTGCGAGTTTCGTCAAAGACTTCGATCGCTCGGTCGTATTCTTCTTTGCTATTGCCTTTGCCATCGATAGCAATTCGCTGTGCCTTGCGAATACGAAGATTGCCCTCGAGGATACGAACGTCCGGCATGCGCTGGGAATTTGGGTCCGCCAGTGCGAGAAGCTCTAAAGCTCGAAGCGCCTTATCAAACTCTTTGTTTTTAACGTAAACCCAAGTGACTTCGAATAGTGCTTCGTCAAAGAGGTCAGAGCGCCGAGAAATTCGCAGGTACTCATCGACTGCTTTCGAAGGTTGATCTCGCTCGTAGTAGAGACGTCCGAGAACCATGTGGCTAAGCTCGGCAACACGAAGTGCTTCTTTGCTCTCGCCACCAACCAATACGAGTTTCTTGAATAGGTCGAGGGCGAGGCCAAGCTCTCCTTTGGCGACGTAGTTGACGCCCATGAAGTACTGCGCTTGCGAATAGTACTCAGAGGTCTTCGGCACCATGCCAAAGTGCTTGAGTGACTCGTCAAACTGCTCTCGAAAGTGAGCGTACTTGCCGCGCACGTAAGGCACGGAGTCGCGCAACTGTTGCTGCGGAACGCCGTCGAGCGCAGTTAGCCACTTGTCGACATCTTTGGAGTCATCGAGCTTCAGTGTGAGCTCAATCAGTCGCTCCAACGCTTGCTGGTAAAACTTGCTGCGATTGCCCCGCTCACTCGCCAGACGAATGAAGTACGAGCGCGATGCGACGTAGTCACCTTTTTGAAAAAGTGATTCGGCCAGGTAGTAAAGCGCCTCATCCCATGAACGATGGGTTGGATGCTTCTCGACAAAATCGTAGAGCATAACCGCAGCATCATCGTAGTTACCGACACCAAAGTTGACTTGGGCGTCGATAAGCCGGCGTGATGCCAGATCTTGTGTTTCCACTTTTCCGATCTGTTTCGGACGTCGGATACCGGAACTCAGGTTTCCGATCTCCGCGTCAATGCCAATCAGCTTCTTGGCAATTTTCTCAAGAGACTCGGCGTGCGCATTGCGCTCCGCCAAGGAGAAAGTTGTGCCGCAAAGTGCTGCCGCGAGTAGTAGGCGACCAAACACCGTTATTTACTCTTACCGCTGTCGATGACATTGACCTTGAAGTCAAAAGCCGGACGCTTGTCCAGAGGAGTTGTCACGCCGCCACGTTCAAACGCGACAACTTTGATGCTGGTTCCTTTACCTTCACTAGCAGTGAAAGTATGGCTTGAGCGAACCGTGAACTTGTACTTCTTGAGGTACTTAAAAACGCCGTAGCCGTGGCCTCGGTAAAGTGCCAATACACTGATGGTATGGCTACCGGGTGAAATGGGACCCGTCAGTACGTCGAACTCAGATTCTTTGTGAAGTGCGCCAGATGCATCACTACGGGCGAATACCTGAGCACCGTCGAGAGCGTAGACCAGCTTGATTAGGCGATAGCTGTTGCCCATCTTGTTGATGTGTTTGATGTTTGCTCGCGCGCCAACACCACCACCAAGCACTGCTTCTTTGAGCATTCCGACCCGTGCTTTGGCTCGCCATGCGCGCTCTTTTAGTGCTTGTACGCGTTGCTCCAATCGGCGCAATCGAAGATTAACGGGAATTTCTGGGCCGACAGTTGTTGGTTCAGGAGAAGCGGCGGGCACTTCACCCGGGTCAGTTGCAGGGTCTTCGGGAGAGGTCGGATCACCTAACGGCTCTTCAGGGGTTGCATCTGGTGCTGTTGTGTCCGGGCCACCACCAGGTTCTTCACCCGGCTGAGCACTCGCCACTTGAGCGAAGCTAAGAGCGAAAAAGACAGCGAAAATAGCAGCTAAGCTGCTCCGAGATAGGCTAGTTAAGTTGCGCATTGCAGGATCCTCAAATTGCTGAACAAAGAATATTGCGAAACGACAAACGAAAATGATCGCTGTGTTTTTGCAAAATCTGTAACCACATTTTTAGCATTGCAACGCGAACGCGGCAAGAAGACGGCCACAAGAAGGCCGTAAGAAGGCCCGGCAACGGAAATGAACACGGCTGAGAAAGAGTACTCACAAGCCGACAATCGACCGATCACCAGAAAACCTGGTGCTTTTCTGGCAGTTGGCGAGTTTATCTAAATGTGACAATAGCCCGGTAGCATTAACCGAGAGAGCTCTGGAGAGCTAAACGTTGGAATCTTTGGGCTCAACAGGCTCGACAGGCTTTGGATTCTCTACGAGGAGGCTCCACATCGACTGAAGTAACGATTTGAGCCCGTCTCCCGTGATGCAAGACATCGTAACGAGCGAGATCCCCTTTTCTTTGAAGGCAGCTTCGATTTCCTCCAAAGAATCACGGGTTTCGGTCAGATCGATCTTGTTGAGCACGACAATCTGCGGCTTATCCGAGAGTTCGGGTGCATAGCGGGCAAGCTCAATGTTAATGCGGTCAAAATCACCGATCGGATCCCGATCAGGCCCTGTAAAAACAGAGGCTTCCACGATGTGAACCAAAATTCGGCAACGCTCTACATGGCGTAAAAACTGGTGTCCGAGTCCAGCGCCATCGGCGGCGCCTTCTATAAGTCCAGGAATGTCGGCGACCACCATGTGGCGTTCGGTGTCGAGACGAACCACTCCGAGGTTAGGCACCAAGGTGGTAAATGGATAGTCAGCGATTTTGGGCTTCGCTTTGGAAATCTTAGAGATAAACGTGCTCTTGCCCACACTCGGGTAGCCCAGAAGGCCCACGTCGGCGAGTAGTTTGAGCTCCAAACGGAGATCGACTTCGTCTCCCAGGGTTCCCGGTTCCGCCTCTGTTGGTGTCTGATTCCACGGGCTAGCGAAGTGAATGTTACCTCGCCCGCCGTGTCCGCCACTGGCAACAAGGAACTCTTCGCCAATTTTTGCGAGATCGGCAAGTAGCTCGCCAGACTCGTGATCGTAAATCATCGTTCCTGGCGGAACTTTGAGGATCAGATCTGGGCCGCCTTTGCCGTACTGATCTTTACCCCGGCCATCTTCTCCACGAATCGCTTTGAACTCGTGGCGAAAGCGGAAGTTGATTAGAGTTGAGAGCTGATGATCGGCAATGAGAATGACGTTGCCGCCGTTGCCGCCATCGCCACCAGAAGGCCCACCTTTGGGCGTATGCGATTCGCGTCGAAAAGCAGCACAGCCATTTCCACCGTTGCCGGCTTTGACGTGAATTTTAACGTGATCGATGAACTGCATGATGGCCTAGAGTTTTAAGGGGAGATTTTTGGCAACACAAAAAAGTCAGTGTCGAGTGACGACTGACTTTGTTGAATTGGAAAGAACGACTCTCAACCGAGAGTTGCCCTTTCCATACTCAATATTGAGATTTCAGTAGCTAGTCACGAAGATTAGCTGGAAGACCAGCCTTGGAAGACTAGTCTTTGGAACAGCCCAGTTGGATTAGCCCAGTTGGATTAGCCCAGTTGGACTAGCCCAGTTGAACTAGTTCTCAAGAGGCACAATTGTGATGCGCTTCTTGCTGCGACCTTGTCGCTGGAACTCCACCGTTCCGTCACAAAGAGCGAACAGTGTCCAGTCTTTGCCTGTTCCGACGTTCTTGCCGGCGTACACTTTGGTACCACACTGGCGAACCAGAATGCTACCTGCGCTTACAACCTGGCCACCGAAGCGCTTAACGCCACGGTATTTGGGGTTGGAGTCGCGACCGTTCCGTGTGGAACCTTGTCCTTTTTTATGTGCCATTGCGAGCCTTTTATAAGTGCTGCAACTCCCCTTAAGGAGCTACAACCTCGTTGATTTTGATTGAGGTGAAAGCCTGTCGATGTCCATAACGACGTCGATAGTTCTGTCGTCTTTGGAATTTGTAGACAATGACTTTTTTGTCTTTGCCATGCTCAACGATCTCAGCAGTCACTTTCGCGCCTGCTACTGTTGGCTTACCGACGGAGACAGAGTCTTCGCCAGCGACGAGGAGCACCTCACCAAATTCGATGTTTTCGCCAAGCTCGCCTGGAAGTTTTTCCACGCTAAGGGTTTGGCCGGGTTCTACACGGTACTGTTTACCGCCTGTTTGAATTACAGCGTACATCGCTACTCTCCGCTTTGAAAGGTCTTGAAGTAAGAAGTCGGCAGTCTAATCGTAAGTGGCTGTGCGTCAAGCTATTTTCTCCTCGATCTCCAATCCGGAGTGTCGATTTTGGTTTTTTGCCCACATTATGCGCCCGAGATCTTCGATCTGATGAGTTCGTTGACCAGTTTCGGCTTCGCTTGGCCCCCACTTGCCTTCATAACTTGGCCAACGAAGTAGCCGAGCATCTTCATATTGCCCTCTTTGTACTTGGCAACCTGGCTGGGATTTTCGTCCAGCACCTTGTCGACCAACGACTCGATAGCCCCAGTATCAGTGATTTGCTGCAGCCCTTCCCGCTCGACAATGCTCTGGGCTGAGTCTCCACTACTATACATTGTCGTCAAAACCCCTTTGGCGATTTTGCCACTGACCACGTCTGTACTCAAAAGAGTGAGAAGTTCTGCCAACTGCTCGGGCGTGACTGGGCAATCTGCAATGTCGCGCTTGTCTTGGTTGAGTTCGCGCAAGAGCTCGCCGGCGATCCAGTTTGCGATGAGCTTCGCGCCACCGGACTTTGTGTCGGGCTTCGTGCCATAGGCTGCAAGAGTTTGATCAAAGTAGGCTAGCTTTTGGCGTTCGGAGCACAGGTTTGCAGCGTCGTCCGTGGACAGGCCCAGCGTCACCAAGCGCCCGATTGCAGCGGCGGGCAATTCGGGCAATGCGGCTTGCAGCGATTCGATGAGCTGCTCACTCACGAGAAGCGGCGGCAAATCCGGGTCGGGCATGTAGCGATAGTCCATTGCATCCTCTTTGCTGCGCATGCTACGAGAAATACCTACCTCCGAATCCCAAAGACGAGTCTCTTGCACTACCCTTTCGCCGTTTTCGACGAGTGAGATTTGTCTGGCGATCTCATGCTCAATCGCGTTCTCGACAAACTTGAAGGAGTTGATGTTTTTGAGTTCTGTGCGTGTTCCGAGGATTTCTTGCCCTTTGGGGCGAATCGAGACGTTGGCGTCACAGCGCATCTGGCCCTTCTCCATGTCCGCCTCGGACACGCCGACATAGCGCACCACTTGCCGAAGGCTGCGCATGTAGTCACCCGCTTCTTTGGCCGATCGAATCACGGGTTCTGAGACAATTTCGCAGAGTGTAACGCCGGCTCGGTTTAGATCTACCAGCGAACGCCCGCCAGGCAAGTGCGTACTCTTGCCAGCATCGTCTTCCAGGTGAATGCGTGTGAGCGCGACTTTATGATTCTCGCCATCCCGGACAATTTCGACAGCACCGCCATCGCAAATTGGATCTTCGAACTGGGAGATTTGATAACCCTTGGGCGAATCCGGGTAAAAGTAATGCTTGCGAGAGAAGCGCGAATCCCGCCGAATCTCACATCCCAGGGCGAGCCCCAGGGTAATCGCGTGACGCAGCCCTTGGGCGTTGAACACCGGTAACGCACCGGGCAGACCGAGCACCGTCGGATCGGTAAGCGTGTTTGGCGACTCACCAAAGCGCACTGCTGAGGCAGAAAAGGCCTTGCTCTCAGTCTTGAGCTGGACGTGAACTTCCAGCCCGATCACAGCTTCCCATTGCGTTTCTTCCGGCACACGTCGAGTCTACATGGTGAGCCGAACTCTTGCGCCTGACCTATTAATCTACATGTACTTGCTACTAGGCAATGGTCTACATGCCGGCGGATTTTGAAAGTTATCCACAGAGAATCTGAGAATCGGTACTTCGTCCCCCAC
>JAESTW010000876.1 GCA_016763395.1 Kofleriaceae bacterium | reverse complement strand
TCGCCGACACCTATAACTCGGGGAAATTCTCAAGCGACGCATTGCCGATGGTCGCTCCGATGTCAGTGCGATCGCCGTCTAGCCCGGGTGTTCCGAATGCCGGTATCCCCAGTCCGGGTGCTCCTAATGCTGGCATCCCTGGTCCGAGTGTTCCTAATGCTGGCATCCCTAGTCAGAGTGTTCCCAGTGCTGGCATCCCTAGTCCGAGTTTTCCTAATGCTGGTATTCCCAGTGCTGGCGCTCCCAATGCCGGCTATCCCAATCCGATTGTTCCTAATGCTGGTATTCCCAGTGCTGGCGCTCCCAATGCCGGCTATCCCAATCCGATTGTTACGAGTCATCCTGGCCAGCCAATGGCGGGGGCACCACTCGCAGCAAAGCGCGGCAATCGTTTGGCGACGATCGGAACTCTGTTCCCCGATGACGAGGTTGAGTCGGCTACCTTCGTCGGAACATCCCCGAGTGGTCCCTCGTTACCAGGGGGGCCTTCCGCTGGTCGCCTAGCTACGATCGGAACCCTTTTTCCGGATGACGAATCGGGTGTGGAGGTACAAGTGGGGCGTCCGGCGACGATCGGAACTCTTTTTCCGGACACGCCGGCACCGAGGCGGGAACCCACCGTCGGAGACCTAGTTGATGCAGAAGCAGCGGGGGCAAACCCGAGGCCCAACACCGCGGAGAGCATGGTCTCTAGGGCGCGCTCCTCGGACATGGATCTGATTCGTGGGGCCGTTGAACCTAACGCCCCCATTCCCGTAAGGCGACCGAGACCAGCCGTCGACACTGCGCCTGCGCCTGCGCCTGCGCCGAAGAAGGGTAGAACTTTTCCCAAGGCAGCATGGGTCGCTATTGCGCTTGCTGTTAGTGCGGGTGGCGCCTTTGGCGGCCTACAGTTGCGCAAAGTCAAACTCGCTAGGCAAGTCCAGCAAGTTCAACAAAACGCGCAAAACTTCGCAAAATCAGCCTCGTATATCGGGTTTCGAAAGGCCCGAGATTTGTACGGTCGGATAGCGCTTGTCTTGCCGAGTGATGATGCCCTGGCCGCCTTGGCACGGTCGCAAGCGCTGTTAGTTGCGGAGTATGGTGAGGATGCAGTAGCAGCGAAAGCCACGCTGGCACGAGTTGGGGATACGTCGCTTCTGGATGCTCGTATCGCGTCAACGTACCTGGCCATTGCTGCTGGCAACGATGGAGTTGCCGTACAAGAAGCCAAGAGACTCGCGAAGGAGTATCCAGCGGAACCAATAGTCCACTACCTCTTGGGGGTAGGGTATATTCTGAGGGACAATGGTCCGGAAGCGGTTACCGCCATTGAGAAGTCGATTGAGCTGGGACCAGAGGCTCTGTACTATGTTGCGTTAGCACGTGCGCAAGCGATTGCCGGACGATACTCGGAGGCGCTGAGTACACTGGCTAGAGCAACAGCTTCTGATGGAGTAGCCCTACCCAGCGCGGTAATTTGGCAAGCTCAGATTCTGCTCGAAAGCGGGAATCTGCCACAAAATCCCTCCGACCCAGACGATACCTTGGCACAACTAGGCGCTGCATCTCGCAATTCACAAGACCTGTTGTCCCGTGGACAGGGCGCGTGGGCAGGGCTAGTTTTGGCGAAAATCAAACTCGCCCGTGGCGACAATCGCGCTGCGCAGAAAGCTCTGGCCGAGGCAAAAATCGGACGACCATCAGACTTGATGTTCTCCGAGATGCTCATGGATGTACTCTTGGACTCAGGAGATTTGGCAGCGGCCAAGGAAGAAGCGTTGTCCGCCCAGCGACAGTGGCCTGACCGAATGAAACCACATATCGTCAGTGCAGATGTTTCGCTTCGTCTCGGCGCCCCAGATGACGCGATGGAACTACTCTTAGAGATAGACGGAGTGGAGAACTCCGCGGCTGGGTTGGCGCTTCGCGGGCGGGTGTTTCTGGCTCAAGGTGAGATGGAAAGGGCTGTTGCCGATCTGGACAAAGCTCTGGGCATGCATCCGCAGCATATCTTGGCTACCTTGGCACGGGCCAAAGTCGATCTCTTGCGCGGAGATGCTCGGGCAGCCATTGGCCGGTTAGCACCATTGCATGATGCCAGAAAGGCTTCTGCTCTTGCTGTGGCATACGCCGAAGCACTGCGGGAAAGTGGCGATATCGACAAGGCCAGGGAAGTACTGCGAGCACAATCGGGCGGTGCCCCCAACGCCAACGTCCTGGTCGGCTTGGCCGAGATTGAAAGTGTCACCGGAAACGCTTCCGAGGCGGTCTCTATATTTCAGCAAGCAATTGCGCTGGCACCCAAATCAGAAAATGCGAGACTAGGAGCTGCACTGCTCGAAATTGAACAAGGCAGAGTTCAGTCCGGCAAGGAAGCCCTGGAGTCGATGTTGAGAGACGGAATCAGCAGTGGGCCTGTCTTTGTTGAAGCAGCTCGGGTGCGCATTATTACCGGAGACCTCGATGGTGCTAGTGAGCTATTGCTTCGGACAGAATCAGGCGCGGGTTGGCTCAATTGGCGTGTAGCCCGTGCACGTGGGCGAATGTTGCTGTATCGACAAAAGCCAGTTGAGGCTGTGGCCGAACTACAACGCGCCCAGAGTTTACGCCCTGAAGATATGGAAACTCGCGTACTTCTAATGGAAGCGTATTTTGAGTTTCGCAATGATCGCGGTTCCAATCGCGCCTTGGAGGACATCACTAAGTCCTTTCGCCGTTCGTATTTGCGGCATCTAGCGTCGGGAATTCACTTTCTTTTGCAAGAAGATGCCACAAGCGCCGTCGCTTCGTTGCATGAGGCGAGAACGATATTGCGCAAGGAGAAGGCTAGCCCTCTGGAGTTGTCTCGGGTCGCATATTGGCTTGGACGGGCGTATTACAATTCCGATGACCTGGCTCATGCAGAGCAGTGGCTCATCAAAGCGACGAAACTCAACTCAGCCTTTTCCAGTGCGCATTACTGGCTCGGACAAGTCCAGCATTTGGAGCAGAAGACAGCAGCAATGGTGGCGAGCTACGAGACGTCAGTTGCAATAAATCCCAGTCGGAATCCCCTCGCTTGGTTTTTCTTGGGTGGGCACTACGTGACGACGAATAAAAACCAAGCGGCAGTTTCCGCCTTGGAAAGCTTCCTGCGCTACTACCCCGAGGAGTCGGGCGACGTCGTTGTTGAGGCAAAGACCCTTTTGGCGCAAGTCCGATAAGCGCAACGCGGGCGGACGAAGAGAACACGCAAAACATCTCTTCGACGCATGCCCATTATCTGCTTTCAGATCGCTAGCCAGGCATCTAGCCCAAAGAGAGATTAAAAGAGCTGATATTTGAACAGGAAGCCAGCTACGCCTAAACCGGCCAGAGCAACGAAGAGCGCAACGGCGATTATCATTCCTTTGGAACCACCGATTTGATGCATACCTGTTCTATCAGGTTCCAGCATTTGTTGAAGTGAGACTTCATTCGAGTCAGGAGTTGGTTCGGGCGTGGCGGCAGCGCTAGCGCCCGCGATTTCGCTAGCCGCTCCGGTTGGAACTGGAGCAGGTAAGGGCGATAGTGGCCGAGAGGGCTCGAGGGCCCCAGAATCTAAGTCAAAATCGGAAGCCCAGCCACTGGTATCAATAAATGCGCTTGGATCCAGGCTAGCTGAGCCCGCGCGTTCATGACCAAGGGCAGGTGAGTCACTCTCACTGCCAAGTAGAGATGTCACTTTGGCCATCTCGTCCTTGATTAGAACGTTGATGAGATCGTTCTCCGGTGTGAGGCTGCGTTGTCGTTCTTTGTCAGCTTGGGTCGCTCGTACAACCTTGGCGAGATCACGAGCGGTGACCTTCATGCGGTGGCTAAACAAGAATTGCGAGAGAGCATCACCCAGATCAGCTGCTTCTTGGTAGCGATCGTCAGGGTTTTGCGCCAGTGCCTTGCGCACGATTCCCTCGAGTTCGGGAGCTACATCAGGGTTGAGGGCGGCGATGGAAGGTATCTTCGCTTGTCTGACCTGCTCAACCGTCTGAAAATCAGTCTCGCCGTAAAAGAGCCGTCGTCCGGTGAACATCTCCCACAGAAGAATACCGACAGCGAAGATATCGGCGCGGCAGTCTACTACTTTTCCGCTTGCAGCTTCGGGAGAGAGGTATGAGAACTTTCCCTTAACTACGCCTTGATCGGTTGTTTCGATTTGGCTGTTTGCTTTGGCCAAACCGAAGTCGACGAGTTTCACCTCGCCCATTTTGGAGATCAGGATGTTGGGTGGTGAGACGTCCCTGTGTACGATTTCAAGGGGTTCGTTTGTCTCAGGGTTCTCTGCATTGTGTGCATAATTAAGTGCTTTGCAGCACTCGATCATCAAGTAGATTGCCTGGGCAAGATCGATGCGTTGGTTCTTGGCCTTCAGGCGATCTAACAGCGCTTTGAGGTTGCAGCCGTTGACATATTCCATGACCAGGAAATAGCTCTGGTCAGTTTTTCCGATATCGAAGACTTGTACGATGTTTGCGTGCTGTAGACAGAGCGAGACTTTCGCTTCGTCCAAGAACATGGAGACAAACTTATCGTTCTTGACCAAGTCAGGAAGAATTCGCTTAATCGCAACCGACTTTTTGAATCCTTGAATCGACTCTGCGACTCCGCGAAACACTTCGGCCATGCCGCCAGCGTCAATTTTGTCTATGATGGTGTAACGATCGCCCATGAGTGTGCGTTTGGTCGCATACAAAAACCCGACCTTGCTCAGTGGCGACTATAACAATGGGGTAAATGCGGAGTAAAGGCCACTCGCTACCCATAAGGAAATATTCGTGATTGGAAACCTGGTGGTAAACCAATTTGATAGTCGGCTTGCGCGTTACTCGAGTTCTCGTTCGAGGCGCAAGGCATCTTCCTGGTCCTCTTTGCATTCAATGCACAAGGTTGTCGCAGGAAAAGCCCGCAAACGAGGCCAAGAAATGGGCTCCTGGCAATCTTCACAGGTCCCGTAGCTCTTTTTTTCGATCAGATCTAGCGCGCGTAAAACCTGCTTGAGCGCATCGTTGTCCTGATCTGCGAGACGGAGGTGCGTTCCGATTACGAGTTCCGCAGCGGATTCGTCGATGGAGTCACTGCCGATGCGAGACTTATCTCGATCACGAGAGAATGATCTGACTTCTCGGGAAGAGAAGTCAAGTCGGTTGCGTTCACCCACAAGCAAAGTCTTCAGTTCGCTTAGTTGAGCGTTTGTAAGCATTGGCTAGTTGAGAGGGTACGCCACACAGGCGGGCTAAGAAGCCGCTTGCTCTTCAAAGACGAGTTCGGGCGAAGCATCTCCCAGAACGGTTTCCCGAGTGAAAATACATTCCTTTACGTTTTCCATCGAAGGCAACTCATACATAATGTCGAGCATCATCTCTTCGAGAATTGCCCGAAGGCCACGAGCGCCCGATTTCCGCCCATGAGCGATCTCAGCGACAGCCCGCAGTGCATCTTCGGTAAAGGTGAGTTTGACATTCTCCATGTCGAAGAGTCGCTGGTACTGCCGTGTCAGCGCGTTTTTGGGACGCCACAACACTTCGGTAAGCGATTCAACATCGAGTTCTGCACATGAGACAACGATGGGCAAACGACCCATGAATTCTGGGATCATGCCGAACTTAATCAGATCTTCATGGCGAGCCATGGATCGAAGCGCGTCTTTGTCATCTTCTTGCGTGCCGATGACCGCACCAAAGCCCATATCCCGTTCGCCAGTTCGGCGACGTACAATATCTTCTAGGCCATTAAATGCCCCAGTGCAGATAAACAAGATGTCGAGCGTATCGATCTGTATTAGCTCTTGCTGTGGCCGATTTCGCGCGCCG
>JAESTW010000875.1 GCA_016763395.1 Kofleriaceae bacterium | reverse complement strand
CGCTTCGAGCGATGTGAGTGGCGCAAAGAGCAGTCGACACTGGTACTCGAACGCTATCGTTAAGCCTCGCCTCATGAGAAAGCTGGGCACGCGCCGCTTGGCGCCGCGGACGAGCATCCGGCCACAATTGCGCCCACAATCCCCAAGACGAAGAAAAATTTGCGGGCTCTGGGCATGTAGAGAGATCAACGTATGCCGACTTTGGATTATTGCAAAGAAATTGGTAGTTCGCGGACTTCGCCCGTTGTAAGTATCTGGCCGATGGAAAGCATATCCAATGAATGGCTCCGGCGCGTTGAAGCTGAATACCGCTCTGCCGCCATGGCTCACCACTACACACTCTGGCTAATTCAAGTGGGCGCCTCGCCCGATCTAATTCGTGACGGACTGCGAATTGTTGAAGATGAAATTACCCATGCAGAACTCAGCCACAAAGTCTTTGTGGATGCCGGCGGAACCGAGACACCGAACTTGGACAGAGACACACTGGGCCTCGAGCGCATGAGCGATGAGCTCTTTGAGGACCTGCTAAGGGTCGCTGTGAGCTTCTTCTGTCTGGGAGAGACGGCTGCGGTCCCACTCTTCCACCGTATGCGAAAAGGCTGCACAGTTGCTAGCGCTAAAACCGCACTCGACCGAATCTTGGTCGACGAAGTCCGGCATCGCGACTTTGGTTGGACACTGCTGGCTTGGCTACTGGAAGCGTCGCCCGAGCTCAAGCCGACCTTGGAGGCAAACCTGGACACAATGCTATCGGACATCCGTGAGAGTTATTCCTGTGCGCCGGACGACAGCGCCATCAGCGAAGAAGAGAGAAAGTGGGGGCTCATTTCTAGGGCCGAATACGCCTACGTGTTGGACCGTTGCATCGGACGCGACTACCAGCCACGCTTTGCCCAATGCGGAATCGAAATCTCCGATGATTTCAAGGTTGTGCCCTCCGCACCATAGTCTCCCAGCATCCTAAGATCACTGTGTCCTAGGACGGCGAGTCCTCTTAAAACTCCATTTCTTCGACGCTCGGACAAGTACACATCAGATTGCGGTCGCCAAAGGCATTGTCAATTCGCGACACCGGTGGCCAGTACTTGTGCGCCAAGAGGTATTCGGCAGGAAACGCACCCTCGTTCCTTGTATAGGCGCGGTCCCAGGTATCACTCGTAATGTCTTTGGCCGAATGCGGCGCGAACTTCAAAGGGTTGTTGTCTCGGCCAATTCGCTCCTCTTCAATGTCGCGAATTTCAGCGCGTATGCTTATCAGAGCGTCACAAAACCTGTCGAGTTCCGCTTTGCATTCACTCTCCGTCGGCTCGATCATCAAGGTTCCGGGAACAGGGAAAGACATCGTCGGAGCATGATATCCATAGTCCATAAGCCGCTTGGCGATGTCGTCAATTTCAACGCCGGCGGATTTTTTGTACGGACGCATATCCAGGATAAACTCATGCGCAACCCGACCATTCTTTCCCGAGTAGAGAAGCGGATAGTGCCCACCCAATCGCTTGGCCATGTAGTTCGCATTCAGAATCGCAATCTGCGTTGCGCGCTTTAGCCCAGCGGACCCCATCAGCGCGATGTACATCCAAGAGATGGGCAACACACCTGCCGACCCAAAGGGCGCCGCCGACACAGCGCCGGAAGCACTCTCTAGCGATTCGGCGGACATCACGTGTCCGGGCAAATAGGGAGCCAGGTGCTCGCCAACACAGATAGGTCCAACCCCCGGGCCACCGCCGCCGTGGGGGATACTGAAAGTCTTGTGCAGGTTCAGGTGAATGACGTCCGCGCCGTAATCTCCCGGACGGCACAGCCCCACCTGGGCATTCATATTCGCGCCATCGAGGTACACCTGTCCGCCGCATTCGTGCACGATCGAGCACATCTCGGCGATGCCATCTTCGAACACTCCGTGCGTCGAGGGATAGGTAATCATGGTAGCGGCCAAGTTATCCTTGTGCTGGCTAGCCTTGGCACGCAAGTCCGAGACATCGATATTGCCCTTGTCATCGCACTTCACGGCAACGACTTTGAGCCCGGCCATGACCGCACTCGCCGGGTTGGTTCCGTGCGCAGAAATTGGAATGAGACAAATCGTGCGATGCCCCTGCCCTTGTGCTTCTTGATACGCTCGAATTGTCAGAAGCCCCGCATACTCGCCCTGCGCGCCGGAATTCGGCTGCAAGGAGGTCGTGTGCATGCCCGTAATATTGGCCAACCAACGTCCGAGGCTACTGGTCAACTCTTGATATCCGAGAGTCTGTGACTCGGGAGCAAAAGGATGCATGCTGGCAAACTCCGGCCACGAAATCGGCAGCATCTCGGACGAGGCGTTGAGCTTCATCGTGCACGAGCCCAACGGAATCATCGAGGTAGTGAGCGACAAATCTTTGGATTGCAGCCGATTGAGATAGCGCAACATCTCGTGCTCGGCGTGATAGCGGTTGAACACTTCGTGCTCTAGGAACGCGCTTGTCCGAGCGATACTTTCGGGATACGAAAACTCGCCGTATTGCGAGAGCGATGCCAGCGAAGGTACGTTTTTCTCGCCCGCAAAGATCGTCAGCAAATCAACAATCTCCGGATCGCCGCAAGTCTCATCGAGAGAAATCCCGAGTCCCCCCTCGTAGTGCGCCAAGTTGATTTCCTTGGCCAAACAGCCGGCCAGAATCCGCTCACGCTCTGCTCCCGCAACCTTCACGTAGAGTGTGTCAAACACCTGTCCAGAGGGAAGCTCGAAACCAAGCTCTCGCAATCCCGCTTGCAACGCCAGTGTCATTCCGGCGATACGTCTGGCAATCGCTCGCAAGCCGTCCGGTCCGTGGTACACCGCATACATTCCGGCCATAATCGCCAGCAGTACTTGCGATGTGCAGATGTTACTCAGCGCCTTATCGCGGCGAATATGCTGTTCTCGGGTCTGCAATGCCAGCCGGTACGCTGTCCGGCCGAGTGCGTCTTTAGAGACACCGACAATTCGTCCGGGCATCTGCCGTTTGTGCTTCTCGCTTGTGCTGATGAAGGCAGCGTGAGGACCACCGAAGCCCAGAGGGACACCGAATCGCTGCGTGCTGCCAATCGCGACATCAGCCCCCATATCACCAGGCGACTTAATCAGGGTCAACGCCATCAAGTCACAAGCCATAACCACCATGGCGCCACACTCGTGAGCTCTCGTACAAAGAGAGCTGTAGTCGACAATCTGGCCTTTGGAACCGGGGTATTGCACAAGTGCGCCAAAGCTCTTCTCGTCGTCGAAGTTCATCTCCTCCGGCGACACTACGATAAGTTCTATGCCAATCGGAGCCGCCCGAGTTTGCAGAAGCGCCAAGGTTTGCTGATGGCAATCCGTCGATACATAAAAAACCTGTCGTTTCTTCCGGCCAACAGCGTGACACAGAACCATGGCCTCCGCCGCTGCCGTCGCCTCATCCAGCAAAGAGGCATTGGACAAGGGCAGCCCGGTGAGGTCAGCCACCATACTTTGAAAGTTCAGCAGCGCCTCAAGCCGTCCCTGCGCGATTTCCGCCTGGTAGGGAGTGTACTGGGTATACCATCCAGGGTTCTCCAGAACATTTCGCAAGATCACCGCCGGAGTCACCGCACTGTAATAGCCCTGTCCGATCAGCGAGCGGAAGACCTGATTTTTCGCCGCGATGATCTTGAGTTCAGCGAGCAGTTCCCGTTCACTGCGTTCTGGTCCAATTGAGAGTTCTTCTGAGAACCTGATATGAGCGGGAATCGTCTGCTCCGCCAGCTCATCTAAGCTCGCCAGCGACAGGCTTTCAAGCATTGCCTCCACGTCGCTCCCATTGGGACCAATATGGCGTCTAGCAAACGTGTCGGTGGGTGAAAAATACGTCGAGGCAGTCACCCAGTGACAGTACAGCGATTGCCAGCCCACGGAAGCCTAAGCCGTACCGATTTGCCCGCGATCTCACCCAATTCCGAGGTTTATATGCTGTCACGGAGTGGATTTGGTTGGGTGAGAGCCGTGCCGGTTCATCAAACGCGGGCTTGGTACCTGTAGCCATCGTTGGAGTGATACAAGGGGAAAATGAAGAAAGTACTCATCGCCTCAATCGTATTGCTCACTGGTTGCCCGCAACCCACCTCATTCAAAGGTGACGCACATTTTCCCGGCGGTCCCAACGCCTGTTTCGAGATGTGTAAATCTGGTGGCATGGAGATGGACAGTTACATCTTCGTTGGCGAGTACTCCAGTGGCTGTGTGTGTCGCCCTGTCCGAATATCAGGGCAACAAACCAGCTCTCAGTCGAGAGCTGGCTCTACGGCTGCCGCTGCAGGAGTGATAGCCCAGACCCGCATCGAAGAAGAGCGTCGCCAGGCGGCAGCTAGCCAACAGCGCCGGCAGCAATCACAGTAACCGAGCATTCAACTCAGAGTTACTCTGAGTCAAGTTCGATTGTTCTAACGATGCCTTGAACCAAGGATATCGCAATGCGATTGCGGCACGGTGGTATCATTGTCAAGCGAGCTCTGTGGGGCACTTTGTAACTACGACATTCACTCCAGTCAACGACGACTTCATTGACTCCACGAAGTTCAAGTTTACAGGTAACCCCTTCACGAGCATACGATGCCGTCGGAAGTAGTACTCCGCGCTTCTTGAACCAAGTATCCTTAGCCTTCAGTTGCTGCGGACGCCACGCCACCCCGTTAGCAAAGACTAGCCAGCGACGGACTTTCCCTCGCGCCAGACAGCCGCAGCGCGAATCGGCTTCTCGAATCCTGAGCCAACACAATATCGCCCCCTTGGTATCCCAATTCTTCCAAGACCGAGCGAAAGATTGGCTCCACACTCGCGCGGGTCTCCGGCGAATTGGGCGCTATCAGCCTGTCGGACACGTGCATCTCCAAGGTGTCGGTACGGAAGCTCAAGCTCTCGGCCAAGCGTGGCTCGTTTTGCAATGCGTTGGCGGCAAAGGCAGCGCGCTTGATGGCATCGGCGAGTGCCTCCTTGGCCGGACGAGCTTGATCGCGCAGGCGAGAGTACAAGAGTCCGCTCGCTCCACCAGTGGAGTCGATAGCATAGTGAGCCTCATTGGCGACTAAAATAATCCCGGGCCCGTTGGGAACATGTCGATAATCGGCCACGTCAATCAGCAGAGTGTCCGAGATTCGCTTCTCCCGAATCCACTCGTGAAAAACCGGGATAAACCGGTCCAGGGACGAATCGCTCTCCTCGGTGAGGAAAAACTTGATGCCAATTTGCCTCAGTAGAGTCGACATTAGATGGTCCCCTGCATTCTCTGGTAGCAGGCTTGCGCGGCTTCAATAAAGAGTTGGGCCTCGTCAATCGCCTCTCTAGCGGTAACTGCACTGTCTTCCAAACTCGGCGGATTGTCATAGCGGTTGAGCAAATAACGGGCGAACTTGGCTCCCGCGAATGGGTCGTGAAAACGTCCGGTGTCGTGAAAGTGCTTCCGAAAGTCCGAAAGCACTCTGTCCGCGTCCTCCTCGATATCGATATTGAACACCATGATGAGCGCCTTCGCCGCCGTGAGCATCGACTTGTAAGCGGACATCGAAGCCTGTCCGGACCGCTCACCCTCAAGTTCCACCTGGGCGTCAAAAAGTCGCCTCTCTGCATCCTGAAGTCCGAATTCCACAATGGAAACAACTTCGCCGGCACACTCGCCAGTCCCCAGATCACCCACCGTAAATTCCCGGGAATCGCCCCAGTCGGTATAGAAATCAGGATTCTCCTCATAGGAGGGAACCTTGCGCAGTGAGTTTAACTCCTTCTTGATAACAGCTCGTCCGACTCGCTTTACGAAAGATTGTAGGGTCTCGCCCTCTTCTCTTTCTTTGGCCCAATAGCCAAGAACCCGATCGACGACCTGCGGAATTCGCTTCGAGGGAAACGCTCCAATAGCCAGCCCGTAGGCCCCGCCGTTGTTGCCCCACTCGCCTCCTAGCACCAATTGAAAGTGCGCGACACGCCGTCCCTCGACCATGCGAGAAACACCAAGAAACCCCAAATCAGCAACATGATGCTGGCTACAAGAGTTGAAACAACCACTAGTTTTAATATGAAGTTTTTGCGCTTCAGGATCAACTAACGGCTCTCTGGCGAACTTATTCTCGAGCTCTCCAGCAAGCCCGCGAGACGCCGACACACCGAGTTTACAGGTATCAGTCCCCGGACAGGAAACAATGTCAGCAATCGTCGAAGCGCCCGGCGAAGCGAGATTGGCGGCGGCGAGTTCGAGGTAGAACTTCGGCAAATCGGACTCGGACAGAAAGCGCACCACCATGTTCTGCTCAACCGTCAGCCGAATCGTATCACCGGTATACTTGCGTGCAATCGTGGTGAGAGACCGAGCTTGCTCTGCACTAATATCGCCCAATGGCAGGCGAATCGTAGCCGTTACATAATTCTCTTGCGGTTGTTGCCACAAGTTGTGCTCTCGCCAATCAGAAAACCCCTCTGGAAGTGCGATGCTGTCATCCAAGGGCTCACCTTTTCGCAATGGCTTGTCGTCGGACACCGAAAGCTCAGCCAGATAGGTAGTCCACCGAGAATCTTCGGGAATCGTCGCTCGTTCCTGCAATACAATCGCCTTAAACTCATCGATCCCAAGCTTCTTGACAACGAATTTCAGTCGCGCGCGCGCCCGGTTCTTGCGTTCTCCCAAACGCGAAAACACCCGACACACTGCCTGGCACAGTGGCAAGAGCTCTTCCTCGGGGACAAACTCGTCAAAAAGCTGCGCCTGAAACGGGACTGCTCCCAATCCTCCGCCGACGTAAAACTCGAAGCCACGCTTGGCAACGCCGTCAATCTCCTTGGTCACTGCGATACAACCAACGTCGTGAAACATCGCCAGCCCGCAGGGGTTTGTCTTACACCCAGAAAACGAGATTTTGAACTTCCGGCCGAAGTCTTGAATGTCCTTGTGTCCGAGGAGAAAATAGGTCGCAGCACGAGCGTAAGGAGTGACATCGAAGGCCGACTCCGCGCACGCTCCCGCATACTGACACGCTGTGATATTTCGAACGGAGTTGCCACAAGCCTCACGAGTGGTAATGCCCACTGCGGCCAAACGGCGCATCAAGTCTGGGGAGTTATCAATGTGTACAAAATGCAGTTGAATGTCTTGGCGAGTTGTCACATGCAAAATTGCATCGCTGTACTCTTCTGCCAAATCGGACAGAAGATCGAGTTGCTCGTTGCTAACAACACCCATAGGAATCTTGATTCGACACATTCCCGGGGCATCCCAAACTGTCTCCGGCCCCTTGGTCAAATCACCACAGGGAAAGTCCAAGCGTTGCGTGGCACTGCCATCATGCCGACTGCCATTGTCGTATCTCTGTCCGTACATGCCTCGGCGCAAACGAGCTTCAGCGAAAATCTTGGGCGCAATTTTGCCCGCTTTTCGCAAGATCATGTTCGTCTCAAAAACGTCAATCTCCTCGCCCATCTCAGCAGAAATCCGTGGCCCTAGCCGTTCTTTCCAATTCAACTTCGTCTCTACATCACTCATGATATCTCTCGCTCTATTCTGGTCCGCAATCTTCGCCAACCAATTCCCCAGTTACCATATCGGATAACGAGAGATTAGTACAAGAACAACGGAGAGCCCTAGCGAGAAGTATATTCGCATCAAATAAGCTGCTAGAACTATTACATTTTTACCCAACATGGCTAGGCCGAGATTTGTCATCGCTTGGCACTGTTGGCACAAGAACAACTTGGGTCGTCAAGGCCTGTGTGTGAAACACCAGAGGTGAGCTGCACATTGCCGCGTACGGTAAACGCAGCTTCGCCAACCTTAGGAAGCTCGGTGTGGGACCTGTTTGAGCACTCAGATTCCGAACCGGCCCCGCTCTAAAGCGATCCGCCCACTGTCACGTAGCCGCCCATGTACGTGTCCGACGCACCGCCGACATCGACGTTGCCATCGTTGTCTCGATCGGACTGGGCTCCGTTGCCTTCGTAGTCAAAGGCAATCACTGTGAACCGGCCACCGACTCGAATTAGGTATTTATCTGAAACCCAATATTCGATTCCAACGTCTGCATCCGCGCCAGTCACAGTCGCAGCGCCATACTCCTCAGGCGTTTGCATTTCGCCTGTGTCCAATACCAAAAGCCCATGTCCCTCTATATTGATCGCCATCATCTTATTAAAGGGGTATCGAAAGCGAGCTCCAGGATCCACCCATTTGTAGTTCGTATTGGGCACATCAATTGGTACTGGTGATTCTGCCTTATCGATAAAGAAGCGACTGCCGTTGTACCCAGCCAGCAGAGTCAAGCTCGCCTTGGATTCATCGTCGCCCAGCAGCATACGATAAGCGACACCAACTCCCCAACGTTGCTGCGTCGTTGGAACTTTCACGGTCGTCATGCCATCCGCATCAAGAACATTAGTCGTGATGTTGGCAACTTGTTCAAACATGAAGGTAATGCCTAGTTTAGAAGTAAAATCGGCCTTCTTCTTCTTCCTCTTCTTCTTTGTCGGCTTCGGTGCTAGCGGGAAATATTCTCCGTGAATGTACCCGCCCGCTACGTTGCCTGATGTGTACCCAGGTGGCGCGTTCTGCAGTTCTGGTGCAGCAGAGAAGACCAGCTTTCGCTTCTGAAAGGTAACGCCAGCAAAGACAAGTCCGGTTCGAGCCCGAGGATCCGTCCACTGTGACTCACCGCTTTTATCGTCGTCGTCATCGTCGTCATCGTCGTCATCGTCGTCATCGTCGTCATCATCG
>JAESTW010000874.1 GCA_016763395.1 Kofleriaceae bacterium | reverse complement strand
GTTGTAAATTACGTGTCTGTCCGAGAAAGCCAGGACATTGTTTAGTACCGTAGCGCGTACGGATTGGTCGAAGTCCATCGCATTGCCGGAAAAGCTCTGCACAATCGGCCCGTGTTTCCAGGTAAAGAGCACGGTGTTGTTTTCGATCAAGAAGGTCGGTCCTTTGGGGTCGTACTTCGCGCCCGCATATTTGGAGCCGACGAATATTCCGGTGCCTGTGTTGTTAATAATCAGGTTGTTCTTAATGACGACTTTGCTCTTCTTGTATCCTGAGACCGACATGGCGCCCATGGTTGGCGCGCTGTTCATGACAATGTTGTTTTGAACCGTGATGTCCCAAGGGATTTTGTCGAACATGCCGTTCTTGCTTGCCCGAATGACCAAGGCACCACTTTCTGGCGTTGGATTCTTTCCGGTTTTGGGGTCTGCCAACCGGACGATTTCGAGGTTCTTGCTGTCGACGTAACGGTTGCGCGCCCCGTGATCCAGAATGAGCCCATCCACAAGGATTTTTCCGGGATAGCCTTCTCGTGGCTTCACCTTGCTCAGGTCAATCATAAGCGCAGGAGACATCTGATAGTTTTTCGTGGTGTTGCTGCCAGAGAAAATTGTCCGGTGCTTCCCCCATGGATCGCGCTTGGAGAAATCGTCCGAGTATCCTCCTAGGATGCTCACAGGGACAGTAATGACATTGGATCCGTTTTCTCCACGTCCCAAATACGTGCCTTCAGCGATATAGATGACGTCGCCTGGGCTGAGCTTGCTAATAATATTGCCAAGCTGTTTGGAGGGTTTCTCTTTCGTGCCCTTTTTCCCTTTTCCGCGGTGAATGGATACATACCAGTCGCGAGCATCCGCTTGGCCGGACCAAGCGAGGGTGAGTAGAGCAGCAGCAGCTAGAGAGATATACGATTTATTCATAGGGGTGTTCCTGTAGAAAGACTGGCATTGGGGAATCGGCAGTTGTGAGAAAAGGCCTAGCATCTTGGACCAGAAAAGAGCTCTGGCATGCAGAGTAGTGGCCTACACAAACTCTAACTAGGCCGTCGGGTCTTTCCGGGAGTCTTGTTGACACAGCGGTCTTTGCCATTGCGGACGGAAATTTGGCCGCCGATACACTTGGGTGTTCCTGTTCTTTTCCCATTTGGCTTTGTACACCAATCGGTGTTTCCCCGGCCGTCTTCTTTGTAACGACGAATGCCGCAAACCGGATAGTTGGCGCGTGTCTGCTCACTTGGCGCTTTGTAGCAGTGCACCGAACCGCGTCCGGTCGTCGAGCCCTGCATCGTGAAACCCGCTTGGCAACTCACAGGAGATCGCACCACGTCAGGCTGTCGATTGACGCATCGATCTTTTCCGTTGCGGACAGATATCTTTCCACCAATGCACTTTGGTGTTCCAGTTCTTTGGCCATTGGGCTTTGTGCACCAATCGGTATTTCCTTGTCCGTCTTCTTTGTAACGGCGAACTCCGCATGCCGGATAGTTGTTGCGCAGAGTCTCAGTGCCGGGCTTAAAACAGTGTACAGCGTTACTCCCCGTCGAACCTTGCATGGAGAAGCCAGCTGAGCAGCTATAGTCGTTGGTTCCAGCCTCAGCCTCCGATGGTGCGGTAAAACTTGCGAGAGCAGCAAGAGAGAGAGAGGCTATTGCGATACGGAGTGGACTCATAAATTCGACTTTCTGTGCGCTGTGGGCGCAGGCTTGCGGAGGACATAGGTGCCTTCACCCATAGAGAGTGCAAAGTCGTCTATCGGATCACGAGATTCGCAATTATTTTTGTTTGACTGAATGGCCGGGCAATCGAGTCGTTCTATCGCCAGGTGCAAAGGGGGTTTCGCTTTGAACTGGGCTCCCTCCGATTGAAAATTGTCCGCGAATAACACCTAAGTGATTTTCTTTAGATTGTGAGATTTTCTGTGTCTGCCTATTGGGGGTAGCACTGTGTCGTGCTAGGTTGCTCTCGGGTGCGGACAGACAATACGATGTTGTCCGTCATAACAATTTATTGAAAACGGAGATAACGATGACAACAATACACACACTACGGAAATTCTCAATGGTTGGACTACTTGGTTTTGTGGTCGCAGCTAGTGCATGTGGCAAGGACAAAGACGATGGTGACAAGGTAAAGGGAACAAGTGCGAACAAAGCAACAGCCACTGCAGGCGTTGAATTGGATTGTCCTGCGTACTCTAAGAAAATGACGGAGTGCTTAGAGCCATACGCAGACGCTTTTGCCAAAACGGATTTTGGTGGTAGGTCGGCCAAAGGCGCTGACGGTACTGTAGATCATGCCAAGGCCGCCAAAAATTTCAAAACTGTGTGGGGCATGACTGGGGCGGAATCTTGCTCCAGTGACTATGCAAAGCGTGATGCCAGGTGGAAAACTCGTTTTGCAAGTTGTGACAATAGTGCTAGCTGTGACGTATGGGCTCCGTGTATGGCAACCGCCACTGGAGAACTTCTCTAGTATAGAACTGCTACGCACATCAATACTCAAAAGGGCGTCCCAGTTGTTTGGGGCGCCCTTTTGTGATGTGTTCTCAGCCAGCGTACTGAATTTCAAGCAGTCGGTGTCCGAGCGCAATGTGAATCATGCACACAGCAGAGTTCAGCCTGAAGAATACCGTGTTTCTTCTTCCTGCAATTCGCCGCTCATCGCCGAGAGCGAGGAGTCACGCGCAGAGGAGCTGTGCGGCGAATCATCCGTTTGCCCTTTGGTGTTGTCTTTTTGATTGCGGGCCGTTGTGTCCGAACATGTTTTCGCCGATTTGCGTCGTAGGTACGCTGCCACATTTTCAGAAAGGACTCGGCAGATCTCTCCAGTGGAGCGGTGTTGGCACCAAGGCTTTTCATGTCGAAAAGTACTGAGGCGAGCGCACCGATATCGACAAGCCCGCGTTCTGCATAGAGCTGCCATCCAGTAGGCGCGCCCTGAGGAGCGATCGGTTTTCTTCCCTGGGCAGTCTTTTGGGAAGCTCTTGTCCGAGAATTTGCCAGCGGGCAAGCGTCTGGGCCCCATCTTGGAGCGAGCATCGGAACGTAGCCATTTAAGTCAGTCCCGAATGCCACGGAATAGCCTTTGTCGACGAGCCACTGATAGGTTTGCAGAAATGACTTCACCGAGCCTGCGCAATCGTTTGCTATTCTACCATAGCCTTTAATCTCATCGGGCCCAGCGCGTAACCCTAGCATTCCACCTGTGTCCGAAATGTAGTCGAAGATCTTCTTGTTTCCAACGAGTTCCATGGTTTCCTTCTTGGTCTTGCCATCCAAGAGACTTTGCACTCTCGTATGTCCGGCAAAGAGTGGGTAGTAAGAATTCGCCTTCGCCAGAGAATATACAGCGTCAGAGCTAGGTCTAGATAAGTGATCGATATCGATGAGCATGTGCAGCTTCATCATTTCCTGGACAAGACGGCGACCTTTGGAGCTAATCGATGTTGGGTTGTGCCCAAGCTTGCCGCGGTGGGCCGAGTTCAATTGCCGTGCAAGAGCGCCGTGGCCATTGCCCGAAAATGCATTTTTGAGTAGCTTAAGCTCCTGGTTTACAAACAGTGTCGGCCAATGATGATAGGCCGCCCCCGCAAATTCGGAGTCGGACTCGTGAGCAAGATACACTACGCTTGCTCCCATATCGTAAACATCGTGCAGTTGCTTGATGTAGTTTCCGTCCGAACTCGGGAAGATATTGCTAACTTCGAGTCCGATTACGACGGCCAGCTCTCCCTTGGCAATCGCCCGCCTAGCCTGCCACGGATCGGTAACAATAGTGTACCAAGTATTGGCCGCTGCAAACTCCTTTAACTTGCGGATTTGAAGTTTGGCAGACTCCATGTCCGAACAGTGATTGTCACGGTCTTTTAGCGGAGCTGCGAGATAGCAGAGCCCTTGGTTACTTACTACGTGCGTCACCATCAGCTGCAGACCGTTTTCGTGAGCAAGTTTGAGAGCGGGCTTGCTCATTTTTTGGTGCGTGGTGTCTGACCAACATCGGGTTGGCTGCCCCGGCGTGGTAGTACAAACGTGTTTATTTCCTGTCTTGTAGGTCCTCGGCGTAGATGCGGTGGCAATTCCCTCTTTGGGATGCGATTTCACCACCAGTCCCGCCGTAAACCCCTTTTTCCTGGAATGGTTATGGCTGCAAGTGGGAAAACGAGTATTGCCCGAGAAACTGCCAGCCACAACGCCGCCGCCAAAACCGAATCGGCTGGAGTGGTGATTGTGCAAGTCGGCATGGCCAACAACAGCGGAACGCGCTGCCCCGCTAAGTCGCTGATTTGGATTGCGAATCCGTCCACGATTTGGACGATTGAATTCCAATGAGTACGACATCGTGTTTACTGCATTTTTTCCAACCAAACGGACTGAGATACGCTTGCCTTTGATCCCGGAGAGCCGCTTGTCCCATATTTGTCCGGTAGTTTTTTTCCCCTTGCCGACTTCGAACTGGTGCAATATTCGCTTTTGTCCGCGGCTATCGGTAGAGCAAATTGTCACGGACGTTTTTGCCTTACCGCCAGTCTTGCGGAGCTTGATGCTCATCGTATCGATGTCATTTCCTGTTGCCTGCACAAATAGACGCGTTGTCATCGAACGAATGGTTCCACTCTGGTTGACTACAAGTCGCCGAGGACCGATTTTTCCGGGACCGTTGTCATTTAACGATTGATAGATGATGTCGGCACCACTGTTGTTGATTTTAGTATTGCCGCAATCCCGGTTGGCGTTTCCAGCCTGTGCTTCTGCTGAATACCCCACAAAAAAAGCTGCTATACAGCCTGATACTACGAACGCTCGAAAAAGATTCATGATTGTATTTCCTCTGCTATCGGGCGCTTAGTGCCTTCCTCCGTAGAGAGCGAAAAGTTGGTTAGCGGATCACAGAAAGTGATCTATTTTTTGTCTGCGCACTTAGACAGACCCGGCAGCGAGCTTACCCATCGCTCCAAGTTGTCTATTGTACTGCGAAGAAGCTGCTGTGATCCTGCAACCTCACGCATCGCGGCCTCGAGTTCTTCTCTGGCACGTCGCAGTCGACTCTTTACGGTACCACGGGGGATTTCCAGTGTGTCGGCGAGCTCAGCAGTGGATAAATCTTCCCAATAATAGAGTCCGAGCACGATCTGTAAATCCATAGGTATTTTACGTAGACTTTTGAGCAGGAGCTTGTGCTCCTCTTTCTCGATCATTAGGGAGCCC
>JAESTW010000873.1 GCA_016763395.1 Kofleriaceae bacterium | reverse complement strand
GATTGCCTTTGGGCACGTCGGAATTCGTTGACAATGAGCCTCCCACGGTGGCCGGTACTCTAGCGCCGATGACCGGATTGCGGGTTGCGTCCGGCAGTTCGCTGCCTATGGGGCTGGGGCTGAGTTATTCGCTGGTTCCTCAGAGTTTTGACCTCGTTGCGGAGGCCATTGGGCAGTTCGCTCCCAATGCGGAGAACTACCAGCCCTTAGAAGTACTTACCGGAGTAAAACTGTATTTGGCCGAGAACTCCTTTCTAAGTTTGGGAGTTGGCGCCGGCCTCTTGCCTTCGCGGGGAGGTAACCCGGATTTTCGCAGCTACTTGGGCATTGTCTTCGAGCCTGGGATTGGAGATCGGGATAGAGATGGACTGAAAGACGATGTTGACCAATGTCCGGACGAACCTGAGGACTACGACGATTTCGAAGACTCGGATGGGTGTCCGGATCTGGACAACGACGTAGACGGAATCCTGGATGTTGACGATGATTGCCCGCTGACGCCAGAAGATCGGGATGGCGATGAAGACGAAGATGGTTGTCCGGAAGATGGCGATAACGATCGTGATGGCGACGGTATCATCGACTTTCAGGACAGCTGTCCCGATGAACCAGAGGACATCGACGGCTTTGAGGACAGCAATGGCTGTCCCGACGAAGACAACGACGTAGACGGAATTCTCGACATCGATGATTTGTGTCCCGATAGCCCCGAGGATTACGATACCTTTGAAGATGGCGACGGTTGTCCCGAGGCAGATAACGACAATGACCGAATTCTTGACGAAGACGATGAGTGCCCGCGTGTCGATGGAGAAAGTGCCGAAGAAACCAGTGAGACCTACAATACCATTGATGACGAGGATGGTTGTCCGGATAATGGCCCGGTTACCAAGGTCGACGGGGTGATTTTAGTGCTTGAGAAGATTCACTTTGAAACCGACTCGGATGTCATCAAGGAAGAGTCCTTCCCGATCCTTCACGCGGTTGCGATGACCATTGATACAAACCCGGACATCAAACTCGTCGAAGTGCAAGGTCACACCGACGAGCGGGGCAGTGCGGAGTACAATCGAGAATTGAGCCAACGCCGAGCGGACTCGGTTGTGAGATTTCTAGTGAAGGACGGAGTCGCGAAATCTCGCCTTCAGGCCCGAGGCTACGGAGAAGATGAGCCGAAGAATCGCAAGCACAGCAAAGCAGCCTGGACCGAAAATCGTCGCGTGGAATTTTTGATTCGAGACTAAATGTTTTCCGTGTGCCATAAGGGATTGAGGTGAACCCTAAAAGCTCATGTCCAACATGCGCTCAATCGGCTTCAGCGCTCGGACGCGAATCTCTTCGGGAACGTCAATCTCAGGCGAGAGGTCGCGTAGACAGAGGTAGAGCTTTTCTAGAGTATTAAGCCGCATGTAGGGGCAAATGTTACAGGCGCAGCTCTCGTCTTCTGGCGGCGCAGGAATAAGCTCCTTGTCCGGTGCGGCCTGGGACATTTTGTGTAAAATACCCGCTTCTGTGGCCACGATGAAGGCCTTGGCAGAATCTTCGACAACAAAATTCAGCAGGCCTGAGGTCGATGCAATATAGTCGGCGTGCCGCAAGATGGCCTCTTGGCACTCTGGGTGGGCGATGATCTTCGCTTCTGGGTGGCGCACTTTGAGCGCGAGAAGTTTCTTTTCTGAAAAGGCATCGTGAACCTGGCAACTGCCCTGCCACAGGACGATGTCATCCCGCTTTGCTTGCTTGCTTACATAGCGTCCGAGGTGCCTGTCCGGTGCAAAGACGATCTTCTCGTCTGGGCCCAGCGCCTTGATGATTTTTGCGGCATTGGAAGAGGTGCAGATGATGTCCGATAGCGCCTTCACTTCGGCGCTGCAATTGATGTAGCTCACCACGGTGTGATCGGGGTAGTCCTTCAGGAATTCACTGAATTTGTCCGCAGGGCATCCGTCCGCAAGTGAACAGCCAGCTTCCAAGTCCGGGATGATGACGGTTTTCCCTGGATTGAGAATTTTCGCCGTCTCCGCCATGAAGTGGACACCGCAAAAACAGATGACGTCAGCATCGGTATTCTTAGCCTCCACAGATAGCTGCAAACTATCGCCGACAAAATCCGCCAGATCTTGAATCTCTGGCTCTTGATAGTAGTGGGCCAATAGCACGACATTTTTCTCTTTCAACAGTCGACGGATTTCGTCTTCGAGTTGGTCGGGGGCTGGCATGTCCATTTTTGAAGCTTGCGTCATCGCTATAGAGGTACCACAGACTGTGAAGAAGCGCCTTTGAGCACAGCAATGTCATATTTTGGAGAAAAAATATCAATAGATACAGGTGGTTATGATGCAATTGGGACTCGTTGGAGCCGGTTTAAGCTCGCGCTTGGTAGCATGGCCCCGTGGCTCTATTACGACAGCAGTCTGCGCGCGGCCGAGTGTCCTCACTTCTCGACAAGTCCGGTTTTATTGAGGGTGTGTTGCGTATGCGAGCACGATTTGGCAGCCCCTATTTGACGGTGCTTACCTATCATCGAGTCTTCGATGCACCGGACGACTACTGCTTCGACCGTGGGGTTATTGACGTCGGACCGGAGGCGTTTGCAGCCCAGGTAAAAACTCTCAAGCGGTATTTCAACGTTGTTGGTATTGATGAGATGTGCGCCCACGTAGCTGGCGAAGAAAAACTACCACCGAATGCGGCGATGATAACCTTCGACGACGGCTATCTCGACAACTTGCATGTCGCTGCCCCCATTCTGAAAGATCACGGTGTGCGTGGCGTGTTCTTTATCGCAACTTCTTACGTTGAAAACCGTCGCATATATTGGTGGGACCGAATCAACTATTTGCTTTGCAACGCCAAACCCGGACGCGGTGTCGTGGAATTGAGTTACCCAACACGGCTGCGGCTCGACCTAGAGAACGATCGGGAGTCGGCATTGCAGTGCTTGCTTCACCTGATGAAAATGCAGTTCGGGCTAGACACTGAGCGAATGCTCGATGAACTCGCAGAGCAACTTGGAGTGACGTGGAACTCGGACCTTGAACGCGAACTCACAGATGGATTTGTGATGACTTGGGACGATGTCCGTTCTCTTCGGGCAATGGGAATGGATGTACAGTCTCATACCCGGACGCACAGACCACTACAGACTGTGCCTTTGGCCGAATTGAGTGCGGAGCTCAAAGGCTCAAAAGAGGATCTCGAGCGAGAGCTTGGCGAGGAAATCACCGCGATTTCGTACCCTATTGGGCGTTCTATTGCCTCGCTAGATCCCATTGTAGCTGCCGTACGCGACGCGGGATACAAGGTTGGCTTTACCAATGACTCAGGCGCTCAACCACTCTGGGGAACCATGAATCCCTATGACGTGAACCGACTTGCGATGGAACCAGAATACGTAGGCTCTCGCTTTCGCAGCGTATTGGCAGTACCCCAATTGGGGGAGTAAGAAAAATGACTACTACTTTTGATGTAATGGGTCTGCAGTGCTCGCTGCTGACATCTCTCGCCCAGCTCGAAGAAATTGCACCGAGCTGGGACGCTCTCTTGTCCCAGAGCGCTACCAACGAGCCGATGCAGAGTTCGATTTGGCTGCACAATTGGTGGCGGGTTTACGGTGGAGAAGAAGGCAGACAACTTCGCGTGCTCACGATTCGGCGGGACGACCGTCTGATTGGAATCGCTCCTTTCTCGGCTCGTCCCATGCGTCACCTTCGGGCATTGCCGCTACAACGTCTAGAATTGATGGGAACTGGCGAGCGCGAAGAAGATGAGACTTGTTCTGAATACGTTGGGCTCATCGCAGCCCGAGGAGAAGAGCAGAGTGTGTCCGAAGCCTCTGGCGCCTGTTTGCACGATGGCGCAATGGGGGCCTGGGATGAAGTCGTAATGCCTGCTATGAGCAGCGAAGCGACCATCTCAGCGCTAACGGCGAAAGCTCTTGGGCGAGCTACGAAGTACGAAATTCAGTCCGGCGCACCCTTTATCGCTTTGCCCAATTCCTGGGATGAGTACATGAAGGGCATGTCCTCCTCTAGGCGTTACCTAATTCGGCGTTCCGTCCGGGCATGGGAAAAATGGGCTGGCGAGGAACCTACTCTGCACAAGATCGAAAAGGCAGAGGACGTCGATAAAGGCTTTGAGCTTTTGGCCAACTTGCACGCAGAGAGATGGAAAGACAAAGGCCATGTCGGCGCCTTTACCTCTCCACTCTTTGAGAGTTTTCATCGGCAAACCATGCACGATCTCTTTGCCGCGGGCGCGCTGTGGCTTTGCTGGCTCGAAGTGAAGGGCAAGCCTGTGGCTGCGCTCTACAATATCGTATGGAACAAGCAAGTTCGGTTTTACCAGAGTGGTCGTGTCATGGACGTACCGCAGAAAGTCCGTCCGGGAGTGGTGTTGCACGCGTGCGCTATCAGGCAAGCCATCGAACTCGGCTATACCCACTACGACTTTCTCGCAGGTACAACCCGGTACAAGATGCAGCTGGCCAACAATGTTCGTCCACTTGTGCAGCTCTCAGTCAATCGAGCTGGGGCCAAAGGGCGCATCAAAGACTTGAGCGCCGCTGGCCTGGATATGGGCCGCAGCCTTCGCGATGCTTGGAAGGCTCATCGCAACTCGGAAGCCGAGTAGCCCCGGAGCCCGTTAGGGCCAGAGCGGGCGTAAAATCAGGGATATAGGAGACGGACTGATCCTTTTGAATTTCACAGTGCTCAACACGGTCTCATCGTGACTCGGCTCACCCTTACGCGAATATTTCTTGCCTTGCCTGTATCGTGTAATTGAGCGTAGTGTGTAGGTACTCCAATGAGAACTTTTTTCATCGCAACTCTGGCTG
>JAESTW010000872.1 GCA_016763395.1 Kofleriaceae bacterium | reverse complement strand
TCCGCTCGATGCCTCAATCAGCCCCTTCTTGTCCGCAATCGCACCAGAAAAAGCGCCGCGCTTATGTCCGAAGAGCTCGCTCTCTAGCGAGGTATCGGGAATTGCCGCGCAGTTTACCGCGATAAAAGGGCCAGAGCGTCTGCTCAAGCTGTGAATGGCCCTGGCCACGAGTTCTTTGCCAGTGCCGCTCTCGCCGTGGACAACTACCGATGCGGTAGAATTGGAGATTTTCTCAATGTGTCGCGCCTGCATGCGCAGTTCGGGCAGCAAGCTAGCCATGCCGGGAACCTTGTTGTCCCACTCGATATCGCGCTTTAGAATTTCTCGAACATCGCAGTTTGGGATGTTCATGTAGCTCAGAAAGGTACAGCCGAGCTCAATCGTGTCGCCTGAAGCCAATTGTGCCACCGAGATTTTTTGTCCGCGGATCAAGGTTCCATTCTTAGATGAGAGGTCCTCGACAGTCACTCCATCTTGATTCACCAGGAGCCGAGCGTGCCGGGTCGACATCCAAGAGTCGGGTACCGTGAGCTTCAGAATACGTCTGTTACCGTCGACAAATCGCTGAACCTGCCGATTCTCGCCCCGTCCGATGTGCACTTCGTCAATGTCAATCAGTGTGTGCCGCATCGATCCGGCCAAGGGCCTAGAGCCCTCGAAGCACAGGAAGAGCATGCGAACTGAGCTGCTAAGTCCGTCTTGTGACTGGTCGCCGACGGAAAGAGTTTGGGACTGGGTGGCCACATGAAAATGGTGCCAGAGAAGAGGTCCCGATGTCTCCTTCATTGGCCTACATAAGCCGAGTAACAGAAGTATTGTGAAGTATTTGGCCCACTGCGACTAATTATAACGAATTCTGGCTGACTGCTTGGGCTTCAGATCGTTACGAAAATGAACCAGAGTGCCGGGATTCTCTTCGCTAGAGTTGGCCGAAATCCAACCGGCTGGAACTTGTGGGCTCACCAGGTTGTAGATGTGCTGAGCGTCTCGAGGGGCCAAGTTGATGCAGCCATGTGAGCGTGGGGCCCCCATGCGATCGTGCCAATAGGTGCCGTGAAGAGCGAAGGTTTTGTGTACGTACATGACCCAAGGGACACCGCCCACACTGTATTGCTCTTTGTCTCTCTCGCCACTGGCCATGGTCTTTTGCGCGACTTTTCGCTCAATTCGGTATTTACCAGGAGGCGTGCGATGCTTGCGAGTTCCCGAGGAAATCATGGTGGCGTAGATAGGAGATTTTCCTATGTAGCTAACAAGGACTTGCTCCTGCAGATTCACATCAATCCACAATTCGTCGCTCTCCACTTCTTCTGGTGGTGTGACACTAAATGCAATCCTTGACTCTGTCCGAAGAACCCACTGGTTCCTGCCAATTCGTACGAACTTCCCATCCTTAGATTGTCCGAGGTATCGGATCTCGGTTTTCGGAGGTAAGTTAGTGACCACTTCAGAGTCGCTGGAAGGAGCCTTGTAGACGGTGACCGATGCACCTTTTTCGCGAGGCCGGGCCCATGCAACAGGCAGCGTTAGGCGGCTGCTTCCGGCCTTGGGGGCGGTTCCTTTGTAGACGCTCGCCTTGTACCTGCGGATGAATTTGCTTTCGATGAGGTTTCCTCCCGAGGTTCGCCAGTAGCGTTTTCCATCGATACGGCGCACGCCCTTGCGAAGAACACTCATGGATCGGGTTGGGGCTTCCCCGGTATCGCTCTGTACTGCCATGGAGTTGGAGTAGAGCTGTACGCCCGAGTTTTTCCTAACTCTGCCAAACCGGCCCAAGGGCAGTACGCCATTTTTTAGCCTGGGGAAATTGACTGTCGTCACCGCTTTGCGAGTTCGTTTCGTCTTGGCGCAAATCCAACCCTGCGGCGCAATTTTTCGCCAACGGTATCGACAGCCTCTGCCGTTTTTGGTCTCCAGTACTTCTACTCGTGTTCGGCCGCCAACCTTGCCCAGCTCTTGCGAGTTCTTGTCCGGCTTTGCATACACCGTTGTCACGCGTTTGAGCTCAAGTGTTTTCGTGTGCGCCACAGATGAAATCGTCACCAGGAAAAGACAAGCGAACAAGGTTTTGAGGTACATAAGGGGTGGTATCGCAACACTCGTGCCAGCCTTCAGCTGAGGCTATGTCATTGATACCTGGTGTATATACCAAGGTTGGGAACCGAGTACGGGTTGCGGGTTGCACCTGGGGTTGCGCCTGGCCGCTTGCGCCGCGCTTGGCACCCAATATGGTTTATTCGACTACAGCGATTAGGCCAGGAATTCGGAGATATCTTGGGTTCAGGCGGGCAATACAGGCTAGGCTGCCGCATGCGAATCTGTCACGAGTGCGGACTACGGTACACGATGTCCGATACCAATTGTGGAGTTGATGGACACAAGCTGCATGACACCGAGGACCTCTTCCTCGGTGAAGTAATCGGAAGCTATCGGGTGGCGCGGCTCTTGGGCGAGGGCGGTATGGGACGTGTGTATTTGGGAGTGCACCCGCAGATTAAGTCTCGAGTCGCAATAAAAGTGTTAACGCTTCAGGCTTCTTGTCATGCAAAAACAGTGGAGCGATTTTTTGCCGAGGCGCAGTCTGTCAATCGTATTCGACATGATGGAATTGTAAAGGTACTCGACCTCAGCCATCTTCCCGATGGCCGGCCCTACATACTCATGGAGTACTTGGACGGATTTCCTCTGAGCCATTGGCTGTCCGGGGCACTGCTTCCCTTGGCGCAGCTACGGGAGTATGTCATGCAGATGCTGGCCGCGCTGGAAGCGGTGCATCAGGCGGGGATTGTGCATCGCGACCTGAAACCGGACAATATTTTTGTGAGTCCGCAAGGCACGATTCGGCTGCTTGACTTTGGTATCGCCAAACTGCTTCCTGAATATCAAGATAGGCCCATCAGCTCAGAGACGCAAAGCGGCACGATGCTGGGGACTCCGCACTATATGGCGCCTGAGCAGATTGAAGGCGGCCCAATATCACCAGCCACGGACATCTACTCAATCGGGGCGATATTGTACGAGGCGGTCACGGGGCAAACTGCATTTCGAGGTGACTCCCTCTTTGCACTTTTCGCCTGTGTTATGTCCGACGCGCCAGTTCCTCCTCAGCAGTTTCGCAGCGAGTTGAGCGCGTCGATGCAAGAGGTGATACTCCGGGCACTAGCGAAGAATCCCGGCGAGCGTTTTTCTTCCGCCCGGGAAATGGCTAGCGCCCTGGCTGCTGCGGAGTTACTGCCCGTGGGAGTTTCCGGATATTCGACTACGGTACCTGGCCCTCTTGATTCTGGTGAACACGGTGGCAGCTCGCAGGATTCGCTTACTCCGAGGGTCTCCGCCGCCCATCAAACGGTCCAGCCGCCGAGGACAAAGGGCCGTGCGCGCCTGCTGGTTGTGGGCGGCCTTGGCTTGGCAGCAGTAGCTACCATCGCCTTCTTGGCGCAAGGAGACAGTCCAGAGAAGAAGATCGTCAGTGCGAACACGATGATTATTGGCGACCAACTTCCGGAGAACACATCCTTCGCGGGGTATTCTCATGCATCTCCAAAATTTGACGTGAAAGCTTTTGACGCAGATGGCGAACAAGTCACCTATGCATTATCAAATGCACCGGTTGGAATGACCATCAACGCTTTATCAGGACGTGTTGATTGGTTCCCCGTTAC
>JAESTW010000871.1 GCA_016763395.1 Kofleriaceae bacterium | reverse complement strand
TTCGTGGGTGGTTTCAAGCGACACCAAAGGGAGCCGTAGCAAGTGCCGCCAAGGTGCCGACTACTATCAGTAAGGCCGTCGTCGCTACGAACCCTGGCGGAGTGATTGCATTACGGGTGCCAATGGATGCGTTGCTAGCTGAACTGGCGGACAAAAAGGACGAAGTACTTCCCGGAGGCCTATTGCTAAAGAAGGACATCCTAGGCAGCCTAACGGGAGAGATGGTGATGTACACAGGCTCGGGAGATACTCCATGGGGCCGTTTCTCGCTCGGCATCAACAATGCTACCCCTTTCAAAGCCCTGCTCAATATGGGTTGTGGAATGCTGCCTGTGATGGACATCCCAGGTCTCCAGGTGACAGTAGGCGATGGGACTTGTGACGCGATTGTTGACGTAGCAAAGCTTCCTCTGCCAACACCTGAACTTGGAAAAGTCTTCGAGAAACCAATTGCAGTAAAAGCTGAGGTTAAAGACGGACAGGTATCCATAACTGTTGGCAAGGTGTCCGGGGGAAAGAAAACGGCGATGACTTCAGAGGGCAAAGAGATTTTGATGCAAGACTGGAACAGTACACTCTGGATGCAGAACATTTCGATTGGATTGGCGTTGCACGAGGTAATGCCACAGCTCTCGACTTGGGTACCGCAAGAGCAGATGAATGGCGTCAAGTTGGGTGTTTGGGTTGCATCTCACCTCAACTCCATCGGCTACGCGATGGCTGTCCGAGATGACGGTGTTCATGGTGTTTTCCATGTCGGAACCTATGCAGCGGACAGCGATGACGCCTATGCGGCGTATCAGGAAGCTGTAAGCAAAAGCCTTGATTCTCACGAGAATACCTTTGGTGCTCTGGCTACGAAGTATCCCAATAGCTTGGCTGCGGGTGCCAGCAGCGCAGGCGGATCGGTGATGATCGCTGGAATTACCGGAGCATTCGCTGCAGTCGCAATTCCCGCTTTTATGAAGTACGCGGAGCGATCTAGACAGATACAGGAGGCTATGCCACCAGCCATGCAGATGCCGACGAATCCGTAGTACTAGGAGCGAGGATGCAACGTTACTTGGCGTTGCATCGCTATGGCACCGCGAAGAGTTTGGCGAGCAATTGTGGCTGCTCGTCGGACAAGTTTATACCGGGATTTTAGTACGGAACCCGCCGACCGCTTGCTCTACTGCATGAGCGGCCTGAAGAACTAGGGCGTCATCACCCATTCTCCCTGCGATTTGTACGCCTATCGGCAGGCCATCTTCACAGAATCCCATCGGTACGGAGATCGCTGGCTGACCGGACACATTGAAGGGCGCGGTGAAGGCTCCCATTCCGATGATACTGCGAAAACTGGTTTCTGGATCTGGATCACGCCACGCTCCAATTTTTGGAGTCTTGATGGCGATAGTGGGTGTCACACACAAGTGCATTCCATCAAACCAATTCAGAATTGTTCTAGCGTGTTGAATACGCGCCGCCGTCGCTTCCGCTACTGGGATTTTCTTACCAGCTTCGCGCAGCCACAGTGTAACGGGTTGTAGACGCTTTTCCATGAGCATCGGGGCATTGGCAAATAGCCGCTTCCACAGTACTAGAAACTCTTCTAGATCAATATCAACCTGTGTAGTCGGAACGATAGTGGCGCCGCAGCCTTCGAGAATCTTAGCGACTTTTTCTGCGGCTTGCTTGTACTCGGGAGCTACCGGTGAAATGTGATTTTCAGTTACCAGACCAATCTTCAGCCCTTTTGGTAGCGCTTCTCGATGACTCTGAAAAAATCCATTGGGCCAGTCTGTAAGGGCATCGAGAAATGCAGATAGATCTTCTACTGTCCGGGCCAAACCTCCGAGTGAGGACAGACGCATTTGTGTGTCAACCGGACTGGTGGGAGAGATGAGCCCGCGAGTTGGCTTTAGTCCGACCAGGTGATTGACTGCTGCTGGAATGCGTATGGAACCAGCGCCATCACTGCCTTGGGCGATGGGCAACATGGCAGCGGATACTGCGGCACCCGAGCCTCCACTGGAACCGCCGGCAGTGTAGTCGCGATTGTAAGCGTTGCGAGTTGGCTGATGAGTGTCTGTCTCGGTCACTGGCATACAGCCAAACTCGGAAGTGGTAAGTTTTCCACAGACAATCATGCCAGCAGACCGGACACGTTTGGTGACAGCACTGTCCGCGGCACCAATAATGGGCGGGAGGGCTCTGGTCCCGAAGCGGGTGGGCATGCCTCTTACGAAGTGAAGATCTTTTATGCCAGTTGGGACTCCGGAGAGTGGCCCCGGTGCCTGCTTTCCTTTGCGTTTGTCGTTGTCCCATTTTTTGGCAGCCGCACGAGCCGAGCGCTTGGCGATATAGGTGAAGGCGCAAATCTCATCATTTAGTTTAAGGCTGCGCGAGAGGTAGAGTTCCGTAAGTTCCGAGGAAGAGAGCTCGCCGCCTGCGAGAAGTGTTGCTTGTTCGGTCGCACTTTTGTCGAGAAGATCAGTCATTGGATGAATGTAGCCTACCGCGGTGATAGGGTGCCGTCACCGTGTTGCGACTCGACAAAATATCACTTCGGCATGGACGGCAAATCCTATTTGTGGATGCTTCCATGGCTGTATTTGCTGGCCACAAAATAGGACTTGTAGGCCCCAATGGCTCGGGAAAATCGAGCATTTTTCGCATTGTAGTTGGCCAGGAGCAGCCCAACGGTGGCAATGTGGTCGTCGACAAGGGAATCAAGGTCGGATATTTTGACCAGGATGTTGGCGAGATGAGTGGTCGCACGGTAGTCGAGGAAACGATTGCTGGTGCGGGTGAGGTGGCAGAGGTTGGACGGGAACTTCGCGAGATCGAGGCGAAAATGTCCGATCCCGATTGTGAGAATGAGCTAGAGGAGCTGATCGAGCGCTTTGGCATTGTGCAGTCTCGTTTTGATGCTCTAGATGGTTACTCGTTGGATGCCCGCGCTAGAGAAATTCTTGCAGGATTGAGTGTTCGGCCTGAGGTGATGGATGCGGATGTCGCTTCTCTCAGCGGCGGCTGGAAAATGCGGGTGGCGTTGGCGCGAATTCTTCTGATGGCTCCCGACCTGTTGCTCTTGGACGAACCGACCAACCACTTGGACATTGAGTCAATCATTTGGCTAGAGGAGTTTTTGCGAGGGTTTGCTGGGGCCTTGATTGTAACCTCACACGATCGTTCCTTCCTCAATCGCCTTGTGACCCATGTGGTTGAAATCGACGATGGAGAGCTGACGACCTTTAAGGGAAACTGCGATTTTTACGAGAAGCAACGGCAGCTGATGGACAAGCAGGCCGAGGCCCAATTCGGTCGACAACAGGCGATGCTGGCCAAAGAAAAGGCATTTATCGCTCGCTTTAAGGCGCGTGCGAGTCATGCGGCACAAGTGCAAAGCCGAGAAAAGAAGCTTGATAAAATCGAGCTCGTACAACCGCCTCGTCGGACAAAACCCTTGGAGTTTCAATTCACCTCACCTCCCCGTTCGGGCGAAGATGTTGCCAGCTTTGAGAACTTGTCGATGTCGTATGGCGATTTGAGTATCTACCAGAATCTCGATTTTCTGATTCGTCGAGGTGAGCGCTGGTGCGTGATGGGAGTCAACGGCGCAGGAAAATCAACCCTACTAAAACTTCTTACCGGAGACGTGAAGCCGACCTCCGGTACTATCAAAGTTGGTCCAAGCGTGAAACTGGGATACTTCGCCCAACACGCGATGGAACTGCTCGATGGTCAAATGACTATTTTTGAGACCTTGGAAGCGGAGTTTCCTCGCGCCAGCCAGGGCAGTTTACGGGCCTTGAGCGGTTCCTTTGGCTTCTCAGGTGACGAAGTCGATAAAAAAGTGTCGATCTTGTCCGGCGGTGAGAAAGCACGCTTGGTTATGGCATGCATTCTTTTCAACCCACCCAATTTCTTGGTACTCGACGAACCGACCAACCACTTGGACATCGCTACCAAAACGATGCTCGTCTCCTCGCTCGCGAACTTTGAGGGTACGATGATCTTTGTATCGCACGATAGAGAGTTTCTCGCAGCGCTGTCCAACCGAGTACTTGAGGTGCAGCCCGGCGGTGTCAGAAGATACGAAGGCGGGTATCTCGAGTATGTTGAGCAGACCGGCTACGAGGCCCCTGGCTTGGTCGGCTGAAATTGGGGCTACCCCCGATTTAGAACCCCAATGTTAGAGAGTGCCACCGAAGTCAAAGCCAGCATCTTCGACGGCTTGCTCGACTGCCGCCGCATCTAGTCCGGTGACGGTAACCGAGCCGGCTTCGAGATTGACTTCGATCTCCGCCGAGCCATCTACATTTTGCAACGCTTTGGTTATGGATGTTGAGCATCCGCCACAGGTCATTCCGTCTACTTTGTATGTTGCTTTCATCTTGTCTATTCCTTTGGTGTTGCTAGATCTTCTAGTATCGGACAGTCGGCTCGGGAGTCTCCGTGACAACTGTCGATGAGGGTACGCATTGTGTTTCGGAGCACGTTAAGCCCTGAGATTTTGGTTTCGATTTGCTCAAGGTGTCGTTTGGCGAGCTCTTTTACTTCAGAGCTGGCTCGGCTGTCGTTCGCCCATAGTGCTAACAAGTTTCCGACATCATGTACGGAGAATCCTAAATCTCGGGCGCGCTTGACGAACTTTAGCAGGTGTATCGCTTTCTCTCCGTATAGACGATAGCCGTTCTCTGCACGTTCTGCCCGAGGAATTAGTCCGGTTTCTTCGTAGTAACGGATGGTCTTGGCCGGAACTCCGGTCTGTTTGGACGCTTCTCCAATGGTAAGACTTCTACCCATTTCGTGGCCTCCATCGGCGAAGCAGCAGAGCGTTTGCCAGAACACTTACGCTCGACATCGCCATCGCACCGCCAGCAATCATCGGGGACAAATAGCCCAGGGCTGCCAAGGGAATACCGATTGAGTTGTAGGCAAATGCCCAAAAGAGGTTTTGGTGAATCGTCCTTGTCGTACTTTTGGACAAGGAAATTGCGTCACCAACAAGAGTCGGCTCTGGCCGCATCAATGTCACCGATGCAGTGTGCATGGCAACGTCCGAGCCAGAGGACATTGCGAAGCTGACGTCTGCCAGTGCCAGTGCGGGCGCGTCATTTACTCCATCACCGACCATCGCCACTACATGCCCTTTGGCTTGCATCGCTGCGACTTCATCAGCTTTGTCCGCCGGCAAGACTTCCGCAACGATTCGTTGCACGCCCAGTTCTTTGCCGATAGCCTCTGCAGCAGCTCGATTGTCGCCAGTTAGAAGAACGGTCTTGATTCCCAACGCATGCAGGCTCTCAATCGCCGATTTTGAGGATTCTCGAGGTGAGTCGCCAATAGCCAAAGCGCCGACAATTCGCCCTTCAGTAGCAACCCAGACGACGGTCATGCCCTCTGCTTCTAGCTCGTGCGCGCGCGCTTGCCAAGCTTGCATGTCCCAATTGTGTGCATGCATCCATCTCGGGCTTCCAACATAGACCTCGTTTCCGTCGATCGTTGCGTGTACACCTTTGCCGACAATGGCCTGAAACGTGTCCGCCTTGGCAATTTCAAGCGAACGCTCAGCCGCCGCTTTTCGTATCGCACTGGCCAGAGGATGTTCACTGCCGTGCTGTACAGCTGCGGCCAGGGCAAGAAGCTCGCTCTCGTCCTCTGCGAGAATCTCTCTAAGCTCTGGGCGCCCCTGGGTAAGCGTTCCGGTTTTATCGAAGATAACCAAGTCGACGTTCTTTGTGCTTTCTAGGGCTGTTGCGTCCTTAATGAGGATTCCCGCACGGGCGGCAGCACCCGTTCCGACCATGAGTGCAGCCGGCGTCGCTAGTCCCAGAGCACATGGACATGCAATGACAAGTACGGACACCGAGGTTATAAGGGAGACTTCCATGCCATGTCCGAGTAGCATCCAAGCGGCGAAGGTGAGCAGAGAAGCGACAATGACGATGGGCACAAATACAGCAGACACCTTGTCCACAGTTTGTTGAATCGGTGCTTTGGTAGCCTGCGCGTCCTGAACCATGGTTAGGATGCGGGCCAAGGTAGTTTCGCTACCGACTCGCGTGGTCTCGACTGCCAGTAAACCAGAGCCATTGATAGCACCACCTGTTACCTCGTCGCCGACACCTTTATCTTGCGGCAAACTCTCTCCGGTAAGTAGGGATTCATCGAGTTGGCTGTTTCCTTCCAGTATCGTGCCATCTACTGGGATTCGCTCACCCGGACGAATGACGACAATTTCGCCAGGGCCAACAGTGTCCGGTGGAACTTCGATTTCGCTATCTCCTCGGCGAACACGAGCGGTGTCCGGTCTGAGCGCCATGAGAGAACGGATGGCAGTTGTCGTACTTCGCTTCGCTCGAGATTCGAGCCATTTCCCAAATCGAACGAAGGTAATAACAGCAGCGGCGCCTTCAAAATAGAGATGTCCGCCGGTGGAGAGAAGACTGAGAGAAAGTAGGAAGGCTGCAGTGGTTCCCAAGGCTACCAATACATCCATATTGGCACTCTTGGCGCGCACGGCTGCAAAGCCTCCGCGGTAGAATCGAGCACCAGCAATCAATTGTACGGGGGTTGCGAGAAGGAGTTGAATCCACCCCGGCACCATCCACTCAATGCCAAAGGGCATGAGCAACATTGGCGCGATGAGCGGCGCGGTCAACAAGGCAGCGGCGATGAGCATCCACAACTCTCGTGCGGCTCGCTTTGCCTCCACGTGCTCTTGCTCCTCGCGCGCAGCTTCCGCTGAACTCGTTGGCGTCGCTCGGAATCCAGCTCGCTCGACTGCCGCTATCAGCTTCTCTGAACTCGTTGAGCCTGGGGTGATTGCAATGGTCGCGATCTCTCCTGCGAAGTTTACTTGTGCGGTCGAAACCCCAGAAACTCGCCGCAGCACCTTTTCGATTCGTCCAGCACAGGTGGTGCATGTCATGCCTCCAATTTGCAAACGCACGGTTTCTGGTGGTACCGAAAAACCAGCTTTTACAACACTTTCAGCTAGTTGAACTGGTGAAATCGCATTGCCATCATATGTGAGAGCGAGGGTTTCGCTAGCGAAGTTTACCGATGCGCTCTCCACAGCCGCCAATTTTCCCAATACCTTTTCGATGCGGCCAGCGCAGGTCACGCATGTCATTCCAGCGATTGGGAGGGTGATGGTGCGAGAGTTTTCTGTGGTCGGAGTAATCATTGGCGGTACTGAATTCTACTTTACACCTTCCCGTCGCTGGAAGGTCAAGCCCTAAACTGTGATTTTCAGAAGATCAGTTACCTTCAATGAGCTTAAGAATTTGCCGCATCCGACCGATAGAGAGGATAGCTATGAGAATTTTAGTCGGCATTGCGCTCATTTTGTCCGTGTCAGTCGGGGTTGCTTGCAAAGAACACAAACGAACTTCGGACGACGACGGAGTTCAGTATGGAGCTGAGCCAGGGGACCTCATGGCCCATATGAAAGATTTGCGGGCAGCAGCCAAGGCGGGCGACACGAAGAAGGCATCAAATTTGACGATGTTACTTTTGCCGGATGACGACGATTTGCACATGGCATTGCGAGAAGATACCGATAGAGAGTTTAAGAAAATTGCTGAGCTTCACCGACATTTCATCCCCAAGACTGATTTCGCGGCGGCAAACATGTTTGGTGACAGGCCAGAGCAATCGGTGATTCAAATACATGGACTCACGACCGAGAGTTTGGCTAGAAAGGGCAAGTCGGCAACTCATCAGGAGTTTCCTTCCTCGATCACAAAGCTGGCCAAGACTGTTCTTCGCCCTAAGATGAAGTACTACGAAGTTGAGTTCTTGGAGCCCGGACAGACGGTAGGAACCAAGTATCACTTGTTTTTTCACAATGGGAAAAATTGGAAGATGCTTGGACCAATTTGGCGAGTGCTGTAGCACTGGGCAAACTATCGCGCTATATCAATGGCAACTCGAAATCCGAGTTTCACTACGTGCAAGGTCTGCTCTTCGCTGATTCTCTCGTAGCTAATTCCGAAGGCGGCCCCGGGAAAGAACCAGCGTCGCCGCGATGCTGTCCCGCCAAATGCGATACCAACATGTCCGCCATGAGCCGGTTCAAAATCCTCCTCGGTGGTGTGGGCAACATAGCCCGCCTCGAATTCCCAGTAGGTGTTGACACCTCGATGCCGATAAATGAGAGGTACTACTAGATCGAGTGCCAGGGTCAAATTTCCGCGCTCGCCCGCCTCGTCTTTGGGAAATGCAGCGCTACCACCGAGCTCGATCCCGGTGAGCAAGGTAGCATGACGGCCGAAACCACGTCCGACGAGAAACCGTCCGGCGCCGCCAAAATTGTAGTCGGTCTCGCCAGCTTGTACGACGCTCATGCCTTTTCCCCCACCACCGAAGGAGGCAAACCACCTATCATCGAGAAGTTGTCGCCCCTTGAACTCGGTCTTTGGTTCCAGCCAAAAAGGGCAGTCCGCCGCCGCTACACTCATACTCGTTTTGAGTAGCATTTGAATGCGGGTGAGTGTCAATAACTCCTCTAGGCCGTCGAAGTCGTTTCCGTTCTCTCGATCGCGCTTCTCAATGGAGCCCTGATTGGCAACCTGGATGTCGAGCCACCGCGACAACTCTTGGCGAGTTCCTGGGGTTGTCCGGCACAGAGACATGAGCGCGCCGGGAAGCGCTTCGTCGAGTTGCAGCCGGTCGATAGTCCAGCCTTCCGTGTCAGCGAGGGTAACAATTCGCTCAAAGTCGCGGTGCAGTGCGGCTGCGGACGAGGAGGGCGGCAATGCTCCACCACACGCCACAGCGCCCGCAAGGGATAGTGCCAGTGTAAGATAAAGTCTCATTGTAGTGTCAGTCGTGGCTTGGGAGTGGGGGGTGGGGGGCAAGCCAATACATACTGAGCAAGGATAGCAAGCTTCTGGCGAGTATGCCT
>JAESTW010000870.1 GCA_016763395.1 Kofleriaceae bacterium | reverse complement strand
TCGCCCGACTCTCGAGCGTTTGGTGAAAGACCTCTGCATTCTAGGTGATGTCCGAGCGCAGATTCGTCTACACAGAAGTCTTCGTAGCTGGCTCGTGGCGCACCTTGCGATCACCGGCATGTTGGTAGTTTTCCTAGTTGGGCACATCGCTGCCATGCTCATGGTGATTCTCTAATACTTACTCTCATTGTTCATAGATCGCGAACTCGTTACGGCGAGTAGATAAGTTCTTATCGGTTCCGACTCATCCCCAATGAAAGCGGTCTAGATGCACGTTACACCACGTTTCCGTCACTCATCACCGTGAACCCCAAGCGTGCGCTATACCCCCAGAGTTTGTCCCAGTATTGCTCGCGGAATGCCTTGATAGCCTCCGTGCCTTCGATGACAAAGCTAAACTCGGAGAGTGGAGATGGGTACATGTTATCCGAGCCGATCATAACCATGCCGGTTGAGTCGTTGTCCCCCGTGGAGACGCAGATTACCTTTGCGTGATTTCCTGGCCCAAATTTGAGTTCCTTCTTGTCATCCTTGTTCCAGAAACGGCCATTTGAGTAAATTTTCTCCATTTGGTACCTCGCATTCGACCACACGTAGCTACCGCGATCACGAGTGGTGCCATGCGCGTCGCAGAACGCAAGTGGTGCCACGGTACACAAGCTCTCCACAGGGTTGACGGGCGTAAGTGACGCACTCGCCTGTGTCTTTGTAAGATCAAGAACCGCAAGACGTGACGGCAAGCGAGCCACTTTGGACGATGCGTGCCCTTCGCCAACAATCGTGTCCGAGATGCGCTCTACAGCCTCTCTGGGGCCATCGCCGTAGCTGTACGCCAACCCTTCGCTGTTTTGAGTGAACCGAGAAGACACCACGATCTGAATTGTGGTGTTCTTGGGCGTCGCTTTAAGTCGCTTGCCCAACAACTCGCAGATCGTATGTTCACTTTTCTGTCCTCCCCCAAAGACCCCTGTATTGATTAAGTCCTGTTGGGACATTCTGATCAGTGTATTCTTCGGATCCGAGATCATGAGGCGCTTGATCGTGTCACTCGCGTAGTGGCACGCCAACTTGTTTGGAAGTTCCTTACCGAGTTTGAGCCCCTTGGTGCCATCTGCACCAAACACCTTGGTGTCTCCCCAGCGTCCAACGCCCATGATTGCCGTTGCCACTACAGAGCCGGCAGGGGGCGCAACCGCATTTCGCGCTGGCAACTCTTGCATCGGATAAAACCAGTGTTGGTTCTTGATAACCTTTGGCACTTCAGCTTGGTCACCTAGTTCGTACTTGACCCAGTTATCGGGCGCCCACTTCTTAGTGCTGTCCGTTGACAGGTCGGCGAAACTCTTCTTAGCCCAGTCAAACTTAAATAGGTAGAGGCGACCGCTCTCTGCCGCCTTGAGCCACAAGCTCCCAGCAAAGGCATTTGCTGTTCGGGCCCCCGGACCAGTCACCTCGCAGGTGATGTCGTGAATTACAGGTGCAGTATTGGAGCTAATCTCCTCACACATGTTGTGGCCACCAACAACCGCGTACTGCCCATCGCCTGCGACAATCTTGGAGTGATTGAAGGTAGAAATCATTTTGCCCATATCCGAGCCGTAAATTACTACGGGCGGATCGACATTACTTTTTTTGGCGGCTTGGGAGATTCCAGCGGCAAGCGGAGCCAGAGTGGCCGTTAGCAGCTTCTTAAACGGCTCCCAGTAGGTGTTAGCGCCGGTGCCATACATCTTGGCTGCGGTCATGCCGAAGAGCACGCGAATCATTAGTGGCTTGTCGGTTGGCGCTTTGATCCAACTCGTCAAGCACCTTTTAATCCCGTTGCATATTGCATGTTGTGCGACGTGCCCTGTTACAGGTGGGCTTAGCGACGTGATATCAACTAGGTATTTTGATTGCGCGATCACTGCCTCCCAGCGATCGACCAGCCCTTTCCGTGCTTTCTTCTGTGTGACTTCTTGTTGGACCTTTGCGGTCGTGGCAGCGGTGCTCCACTGAGCGTCGCCTCCAAAGCCCCATAGATTGGGCGTGTCATAGTACTTCACCCAGTTTTGAACAGCGCCTCCGGAGAACTTGGGATTCCCCCTAAGAAGATCACCGCATGCGGAGAGCCCGTCGGTCAATGGCCCCTTGTTCGAGACAGAGACGCCCCACACACCCATGTTGTAGGCCCCCAGAAAGTCGGATCCACGCCTTAGCATTTCAACCATGTAGTTTTCGATTCTAGTCGCCATGTGAGTCTGTCTCTTTCGATATAGTCAGAAGGGGCACGGTTGGTTTAACCTCACCGCCATTGTGGGAGCGAAGTTAGCACGCTCTTTGATAAAGCAACAGGTGGTGCGGCAAGTGGACGGTCTAACCACAAAGGTTTTAAATGACTGTCTCAAAGTGAATGTACGACTTATCAGGGTTCCAGACCAAGCGAGGCTGGGCTACAGATATCATCCGCGTCCGGTGTCACAGTAAACTGCACCGTCTTGATTTTGTCGTGCCCCAGGCATAACGCCTTGGCAACACGATGAGCACCATCCATGATTGAGCCGTCGACATTGAGAATGATCGGGTAGTCCAAGTCCGCCTCCAGGATCTTCTTCGCGTGTTTGGCCACGTTGCGCAAAGTGGGATTTTCCATCGAGAACCAACTGTCTTCATCGATTCCTGAAATTGTCTCGATTGGTAGCAGCCGAGTTTCCAGAGCATCGGCAAGCACCCATAGTCGCTCGACATCCCATACATGCACTAGGCCATCTTTGAGAACGGAATGCGTATGACGATAACCACAGAGCCCCATAGCACTACCTTACTCCGATTGATTGCGTCCGAGCAAGGTGCGTTGAGGGTTACCTGGAGCAAAGAGCTAGCAGTCCGGGGCTGGCAACACCACGCTTTGACGGTCGAGTGTCACCGGGCAGCCTTCGTTTACATCTACTGCCGCGAAACACTGCAATTCCAAGCTCAATATGAGTAGCGGACACTAAGCTGTAGTTTGGAGCCATCCCTTGCACCTTCAGAGCTTTCAGCAAACAGACTTGCGGGGCCGGACAACCGTGTACTGGCAACATCAGTAAAGACATCGATAGTGTGGTCAGAGCTGATGGTTCGCTTGAACCCGATGCGAAGATTTGCGTCCCGATAGCCTTTGTCCGCAGCGCGTAGGCTCCATCCTAGGTATAGCTCGCTAACAGGCCCAATATCCCATTGGCGGTAGCCGTCGAGGCGGAAGCGGTGGGAACCAATCTGGCTGCTCGTGCCTTTTGTAGGCTTGGTCTTTGCGTAGGTGTAGCTGGCTCGAAACTGATAACCGGGTAACCAGTCGCGGAAGACATGAATCGTTGCTGCATCCAAATAATACTGCGGCACCGAAGAACGGCGTCCCTGGTAGTCAGCGCCAACAATATAGTAATTCCTGAGTTCGTATTCGGCCCCGACAACTGCCTCGTCTGCGAAACCCTGGTCTTGTTCGGACGTGGTGAGGCGATACCTGGGATGGAGTCGCGACACGCTAGCAAAGAGCCTTGAGCGATGTTCGTCTGTCGGGTCATAGGCGATGCCGAGACGGGGTTCAAAGCGACTTGAGGTACGAAGGCGCAGCCCTCGCTCAACCGACGAGTGCTCATACTGAAGGCTCGCGTTTACTGTGATATTTCGCTGTGCCGTCCAACGTTCCTGCATATAAATCGCAACATTTTGTCCGCGCACATCAGTATCAAAAGCGTGGCCTGTACGTTTCAACGTTTTCAAACCTTTCAAACGATCGACCTCAACGCGGGCGCCAGTTGTCAGCTCATGGTGATCAAGCTCTCCGATTCGTTGTGACCAACTCAGTCTCGCACTGAGACGACGATCTTGCCTATTGAGCCTGTGCCCTTGCTGTAGGGCTGCCCCAACGCTGAGCTTGTCTCTGGCATCTGCGAACATTTCTGTCCACTCTGCGCCTATGTTGTCGGTTTGCCCTTTGTTGTGAACAGTGGTCAGGTAATTCAGTGAACCGACTCCGTTAGGGGATGCGGCATAGTCGAGACGAACGAGGGCCTGATGGCTCAGGGCAGTCGATGGTGTATTCTCTTGACCATCTAGGGCGGCG
>JAESTW010000869.1 GCA_016763395.1 Kofleriaceae bacterium | reverse complement strand
TCTACCGCTCGCCGCGACTCTCTCTACGGACAGAATATACGAACAGTTCCTAGCACCAAAGGAGGAAGGAAAAACCTTCTTCCACGGCCATACCTACACTGGAAACGCACTTGCGTGTTCTGCAGCTCTCGCCAATTTACAGACATTTGACGACGAAAACACCATCGAAAACCTGCAGCCCAAAATCAGAATACTCCATACACTATTGGCAGCAATACAATCTCACCCCAATGTCGGTGAAGTCCGCCAACGGGGCATGATGGTGGGAATCGAACTCGTTGCCGATCGCGAGAACTACACTGCTTTCCCCAGCGAAAAGCTAGTTGGCCACCGGATCTGTATGGAAGCGAGGAGGCACGGCGTCATCATCCGAAATCTGGGAGATGTTTTGGTACTCATGCCTCCTCTCTCAATCACGGAAGATGAATTGACAACTCTCGTTCGCGCAACGGAAGCCGCGCTTGTTGCCGTCACATCATGAGCAGCTTCTTCGTTACCGGAACCGACACCAACGCCGGAAAAACCACAGTTTCGTCGGCAATCCTACTCGCCGCCAAACAGGCCGATCTACGTGCAGTAGGGTACAAGCCAATCGAATCCGGATGCCCAAAAGATGAATTTGGCCCCGATACAATCGCGCTTGCAAAGGCTGCTGGTACTGAGCCCTTTTGCAGCTATTCATTTGCCGCTCCCGTCGCTCCAGCACACGCCGCAGCCCAGGAATCCCGTGACATCGACCTGCGAGTTATTCTTAGTATGGCGTCTGAATTGGGTCGTAAATCGGAGCTACTCTTGGTCGAAGGTGCAGGAGGATTTCTTGTTCCCCTAACCTCCGACGTGACAATCGCCGACCTAGCCACAGAACTTGCACTGCCCGTAATTGTCGTCGCGGACAATCGACTGGGAGCCATAAATCACTCCTTGCTAACGATTGAAGCCATCCGCCAACGAGGTCTTGAAATCGCATGCTTTGTGCTCTGCGATACCCAGAATTCAAGCTCCAAAGATGAAGACTGTAACTTCAACAACGCGCAGCAAATTCGAGATTTCGGAAAACTGCCAGTTCACTCTTTTCCCTTCTGCGACAACGAAACCCAGCTCTTGTCCGAAGGAACCCGTTTACTCGACGAGCTTCTCAGCTAGCCCCGCACGAGACGAAACAAGCTTGCCCGGCCCGTTTCTAGGACTCGCGATACCTAGCAATTCGTGATTGGGCATGAGTTTATACAATAAGGCATTAGTGGTTTTCGCTACGGTTGTTCTCGGCGCATGCGGTTCTAGTCCCGAGCCCGAGCCCGATTTCTGGGAGACAGACGAGTATACGGAGAGGCACATGTGGGAGCGTGAACAGGTACTGAAAAAAGCACCTGATTACGAACGTCGTCGAGCGATCGAGAGATTCCACATAAAAACCCAGCTCTTGCTGGCAAGACCAAAGGACGAGGTCTCACTACCTGAGTGCGACCCGATGGGCCTGCTCCAGCGAAACATTTCGCTCGTGGTCATAGCTGTCCTCGTAGGGGAACAGCCAGCCCGGACGCCAGCAGTTCGGACACTGAGTCAACTTCTATTGTCTATTTACCGATACAGAACTTCGAAAATAGCGCGTCAAGCATCTCATCGCCGACGGCTTGACCTGTGATTTCCGCCAATGATTGTCGTGCCGAGTTTAGATCGACAACCACAAGTTCAGAGGGCGCGTTCTCTGCGATAAGTTCTGATGCCCGGAGCATTGCTTCGCCAGCTGCGGCAAGCCTGGAACGTTGCCGCTCGTTGGTAACAATGCAACCCTCCGCACTCTCCGCCTTGCCACCGGTTGCACGCTTTAGAATCTCTGCTTTCAACAGATCGATACCGTGCCCAGACTTCGACGATGTGCGGATTCCCAACTCTTGGTCATGCCGATCTACACCGTCTTCGGCGTCCAAATCCGATTTCGAAATCACCAGAATCTGCTTTTCTGTCAATGCGGGCACTATGGAGTCATCGTCTGCAACGCGAATCAGAAGTTCCAAGTCAGCTCGCTCGGCCCGCTTCTCGCCCATTTCAATGCCCTCGCCCTCAACTGCCGATCCAGTTTCCCGGATTCTTGCCGTATCGACGATGGTCACCAGCACCCCGTCCCACACAACCTGCGCCTCAACGTAATCTCGAGTTGTTCCCGCTTCGGCATTTACTAGCGCGCGCGATTCACCAACGAGTGTGTTGAACAAACTCGATTTGCCGACGTTTACCGGGCCGCGCAACACAACGTCCACGCCGTTATTCAGAGCGTTGCCCACGCCAAAGGTATCGGCTAAGGCCACACACCTTTCCGACATTGTCCGGGAAGTAGCTGTCTGCCGATCTCGTATCGCCTCGGGCAAGGTTTCCTCAGGAAAATCAATCCACGCTTCAATCTCAGCGCAAAGTTCAGTCGCGGTCACACACATCGCGTCGATTTGATCTCCCAAATCGCCACGAAGCTGCTGTTGTGCCACTCGCAGCGCCTTTTCACTCGAAGCATTCACGATATCTGCAATCGCTTCCGCTCGCGTAAGATCAATTCTACGATTGGCGAAAGCTCGCCGTGTGAACTCCCCCGGACCAGCATGTCGAGCGCCGGCTGCTACAACCAAACGAAGGATTCTAGCCATATTGGCAACGCCGCCATGACCATGAATTTCTGCAACATCTTCGCCGGTGAAAGAACGTGGCCCACGCATCAGGACAAATAGCACTTCATCAACGACTTCATCGCCGTCGCGAAGCAATCCGTACTCAAGCTTTCTATCTTCCAATTGCGAGCCAGCAGCCCCGAGCAACCTGGTGAGAATTTCTCCCGCCTGGTCGCCGCTGATTCGAACAATCCCTACGCCGCCAGTCCCAAGAGGGGTTGCAATGGCAGCGATCGTATCGGAGTCGGCATCAAAAATCATGGTCGCGCTCGGTGGCCGATCTGGAAAATCCGAGACCGCCCGGGTTAGGGCCTAATCAGGAAAGCTATTCAAAAAAGCTGTTCAGGAGAGCTACTCAGGAAAGCTACTCAGGAAAGCTACTCAGGAAGAACGACGATGTGGCGACGATCGCCTTCACCTTCACTCTGTGTCGAAACGCCATCGATCTCGGCCAAACGCATGTGCACGATACGACGATCGAAGGCGGACATTGGGTTCAAATCAACAGCTTCACCAGCTTCCAAACACTGGGCTGCCATACGCTCGGCAAGTGTTTCCAAGCGCTCGATGTGACGTTCTCGGTATCCACCAGCATCAACGATTACCGGCTTGCCACGCTCTTCTCGATCGCGCCCAAGCATCTTATTGAGAAGGTGTTGAAATGCATCTACACCTTGTCCGCGCCGGCCAATAATCCGCTGTGTATTCTCTTCTTCTTCACACTCGATGCGCAGAAGGAGTTTGTCGTCTCCTTCTTCTCCCTCGACACTGGCCGCAATGGCCATGCGCTCCAAAATGCCTTCAAGTAGTACTACAGCTCGGTCTAAATCGTTGGTTTCAGTCGCTTCACTCATGATGGTGATCCTCAGGTTCTCGTTTGTGGGGTTGGCGGCAGACAATGATATCCGCCGCGAAGTGTATTGGCCGAAGTGTACTAACGCTTGCGCTTCTTCTTCTTGTTCGACTTTTTCGCGCCTGGCTTTCGGCCACCGGACTTGGGTCCTGGCTTGGAAGCAGTTGACGAACTCGATTTGCTCGAAGATTCACTATCGTCCGAACTTTTGTCAGACGTTTTGTCCGACTTGTCACTCTTGCTCGACTCAGAAGAGTCTGCGTCAACTACAGAGTCGGCGCCGACAACAACAAGAGCCTCCTCAGTTTTGCGCATGTAGAGATGGTGCGCTGCGGTGAAGCAAGTGTTTGTGAAGATGTAAAGAGTCAGTCCGGCTGGGAAGAAGAAGGAGAACACACCAAACATAATTGGCATGCCGTACATAAGAATCTTCTGCTGCGCGCCGCTCCCTGTTGATGGAGTCAGACGAGTCTGCAAGAACATCATGCCGGTAAGCAGCACAGGCATAATGTGGTACGGATCAGGAAGCGTCAGATCGTCGATCCATCCCTCAATAAACGGCGCTTGATACAGTTCGCCAGCAACCGTAAGTGAACGATAGAGAGCAAACCAAATCGGCATCTGCAGCAGCATTGGCAGACAACCGGACATTGGGTTGACCTTATTGGTCTTAAAGAGCGCCATCGTCTCGACATTTTGCCGAGCGCGGTCGTCCTTGTACTTCTCTTTAATGTTGTCGAGCTGCGGCTTGAGCCTGGACATTGCTTTCATCGACTTCATCGACTTGTGCGTCCAAGGAAGAGTGACGGCTTTCACGACAATCGTGAGTAGCAAGATTGCGATACCCCAGTTGATAACGAATCCCTGGAAGAAGTTGAGCATTGCGAGAAGTGGTCCCGCAATGATGGCCAAAAATCCTAGATCAACCGCCTCTTCAAACTTGGTGTCGATCTTCGAGATAACGTCCGCGCCCTGTAGCTGGCCGCGATACTTGGGGCCCATGTAGAAAGCGATGGTGCTGCGAAGTCCGGCCTCACCATTTTTCAATTCAACACTTGGCTGAATGAGGTCTACACCCATGCCGCCAACCACGTCTTTTAGTGGGTAGGAGTTGCAATCAATGCGGAGATTGTCCCCCCCTTTGATTGCCGCAGCAGTAAGGAAGTATGCATGGTCGAATCCGCCCCAGTTGACTTGTCCGGTACGTAGTTTCTCACCGTTGTTTCCAAGAGATTTAGAGCTCTTGGTGTGTATTTCATCGTCGTAATAACAAGCAGCTGTCCACTCGCGAGTTACTCGGTCAAACATTCCACCGGCCTCAACCGTCGGATCTTGCTCACCGTAAAGCGAGATTGCGAGCGACTGCTTTGCCGACTGCGCACCAACCAAATCAAGGCTGACATTGACCATCATTAGATAGTCTTTGGGGTGAATAACGACTTCTTTCACAACGACGATATTCTCGTCTCGGTATGTGAAATGAATTTCGTTGTCGCCTTTGCGCTCGCCAGTCCACTCCGCTCCTCGGGGAATGTCGTAGGTCGAGTCGGAAAACCAGACACGCATGAATTGGTAGTCAGCCTCATGGATTCGAATCAAATCCTCCGGCTTCTTTTCCGCTCGGTTCTCCAAGCGTACTCCCATCAATTCGTAGCTAACAAGCGCCGCGCCGTAGCTAGAAAAGCGCACTTTGATATCGTCAAAGGCAAGATCGAAGAACTGCTCTTCGCCCCGGTCGAGCTTTGGGCCCTCCGGTAGCTTGTCGGCTGCGTCTTTCGCCCCAGCCCCATCGGTTGTAGTAGCCCCGTCTTTACCCTGCACTTCTTCAGTAGCAGTCTTGGCTTTATCTTCGGGTGGGGGCTCGGTCGGAAATAAAACCGTCCAGGCCATCATGATTGCAAAGGCGATACCTACCGCCAACATCAAGCGTTTGCCTTGATCTTCCATTAGTCTTCACATCTCCCATGATGGCAAACAGTTCCTTCGGAATCGACAGGATCGTAGCCACCAGAAAAAAGAGGATTGCAGCGCAAGATGCGCCAAAGAGCTTTGCAGCTACCCACGATTACACCGCGAGATTCCACTGCCTCTATCGCGTATTCCGAGCAGGTCGGAAGATAGCGACAGGTTGGGCGGCCTTTCAGCGGAGAAAGGTAGCGCCGATAAAATCGAACAGGAGACAGCCAGATAGAAACCCAGCGCTGTTTAAGGCTTCGCTTGGTGTGAGTCACAGGCTGGCTTCCCTATATAATTCAAGCCGTCGTTTTGATAAGTCAGCCCAAAGTTCAGTTGCAGATGCGGTAGCCGCCGACTTCCTTGCGATGATTACAACATCGACCGAAGCAGGTAGCCAGCGCTCTTCTTTTGTTCCGCTTCCGGAACGACAAATCGGCGCGCAACGCACATATTCCTTAACCAAGCGCTTAACTCGGTTGCGGATCACAGCGTTGCCCACTTTTTTGCTCACAGATATTCCAAGGCGTCCTTGGCCGTTTTTCTCGCACACGACCACAAAATAGCGGCCGTGCTGAGATTTGCCAGCACGTTGTACGGCAAGATAGTCAGACCGCTTACGCAGACGTCCCGATTTTGGGAACGAATTGTCTACAGCGGCCATAGCCAGCGAAACTATTTCTTGGCAGCAGTGACGCCAAGTCGCTTGCGGCCACGGGCACGCCTTCGCTTGATTACGTTTCTGCCAGCAGTAGTTTTCATTCGCAAGCGGAATCCGTGGGTACGTTTGCGGCTCTTATTGTGTGGTTGGTATGTACGTTTCATAGCGATTCTCTCCGTCTTATTAGGACGAGCGCCGATCAATATCCGAGGCCACTGCCACCGTCAAGCAAAGAGTCGATATTTGGCCAATCCGGAGAGATTTTGACGCTTTTTCTTCGATTTTGCCCCAAATCGGAGTACCCACGAGCCTTAAAGAGCCGATCTCTCCCTCGTTGCGAAACAAATGCGCCGATCTCTCAAAACTACCTGTGAATAACACTCGCCAAGCCACCGAAATCAATCCGGAATTCTACTCCGGAACCGATTCGAAAAAAGATCTCCTCCGGAGCGAAGTCAGATCATAGGCTTATGAAATCTGTACATATTTGGGCTTGCCGATCTAAATACCGATTTGTTAGTCAACACCCTCGCTGGCGGTTGGGGTTAGGTGGTGGTTTCCTGGTGCGAAAATTAAAAAATCTGTGGCGCGAGTTGTTTATCCACAATGCGACTATTAAAAAAATACATTAATTTTAACATCTTAACGCATTTAGCCACACCCCTAGGGCAAGCTGTGAACAGTTTTTCCGAGGTTGTACGTTGACCGAATTATGGACTTCAGCCATAGCCAGGCTCTCCGACAAGATTGCTCCACAAAATTTCGACATGTGGCTTCGGCCCATCGAGTGCAACTCCATTGATGGCGAGACCCTGCATCTCCAAGCACCAAATCCCTACGTCAAACTCTGGTTTGAGTCGAACTACCTCGAGACAGTACTTCTCGAAATCAAAGCGGCAACGGGAACTCACTACCAAGTCGAGTTTGAAGTTGGAGAGAGTAATGACTCAACTTCCGACGAGATCGACGAGGACGAGATTCCAACGCAAGAACGTCTCGCGCCGAACGTTGCGCCCAACGTTGCAGGCTCCGTTTCGCCTGGGCCTGGTTCATCTAAGCGTGACCAAACTCCGATGATGGGAGTTCGCTTGCAAGAACACGACGCATCCGGACAACATCAAGAGGGTTTG
>JAESTW010000076.1 GCA_016763395.1 Kofleriaceae bacterium | reverse complement strand
TTGTCCGGCGTTACCGACAGCCATCGAGTCCCGTTATCTCGCTTCTTCGCCGCCACTACGAGCGCGTTCACAATCTTATCGCCGGCAACCTCTTCCTGTGTCGCCATACGTAGTTTTCTACTATCACCATTGGAAAGCAACGCCATCCTGGCCAACACAGCACTGGGCTCGATACGCTGATCAAAGGCGACAAAGATAATCGGCGTCAATCCGTGCACGCCGGTAGATGGGTACTGGGATTTCATTTGCAGCGCTGGAGTCGCGAAGCGAAAGCTCGTACTCTCCGCCAGTACATCGCCATTCGCTGATTTGACTCCTTTGGCGACATTCACTTGGTATTCAGTCGCCATTGGGAACCGGACATCGGGATCAAAAAGCAGAGTCTTGGTGCCAATCCAACGCCACTTCCCTGCCGGCTGCGGAGAAATCGTTACCGGAACCTTCTTGACCGAATCATCATGGGAAGTGATAGCAACCATCGGCTGTGAAAAACTCACGGACAATTGTGGCGCCAAAGGAACTTCTCCCTCGGGGGAAAATCGAGTTACCTCAAGTTTGCCACTCACACTGGGAGCAAGAGCAGAGCTCGGCGGAGGCGGAAAGGCATGAGAGACCTTGGTCGCTGTCCGGGGTGCCGGCGCTGATCTTGGGCGAAACGCAAAGCTCGTCTTGTCGCCCTTTTTTGACACCAAACTGGGCATTCGTGCCAGCAGGCTATTGGCTTTCGCGTCGGACAAAATCGAAGCCGGTGAGACCTTTCCTCGCTTGCGAGACTGGCGTTGGTCCGCCCCTTCACTGAGCAGTATCGTCAGCCCGTCCTCGATATTTTCGAGTTGCAATAGAATTCGATCCGAATCCGTTTGCGCGTTCGTCAAAGGCGAGGGAGCAAGGTTAGTTTTCGTTTTACCACCACAACTAAGAGCAGCCGTAAACACGCTCAGTGCAGCCAAGATGGCAATGGAAGAAGTCGATTTTGTCTTCATAGTATATTCGGGGGTTCAATCTGATATTGGAAGTGCTGAGACTCTCTACTCAACCACGACTACATCACTCGCGCTTCTTCCGAAAGTCTCGGGGAAGTACATTTCCTCTGCTTTCGTCGGTGGCGCCACAAAACGCCCAGGAGTGGTTGCGCGGGTAACGTAGCTGTAATTATGAACGCCAGCCCAAAGAAGTGGTGTAAACGCTTCGACCCGCTCGTCACGCATATTCTGATGCTCGTACCACGTCCGGCTCCACCACCAATAACGACCTCTGCCAGTATTGGTAGCCCCAGCGTCCTGTGGAATGCTTCCAGTCACTGCGAGCGCAGGGTTCATCGGTTCCAAGCCTGCAGGCAAGGGATCAACCAGAGCAACGTGGTAGCGGCGATTCTCAGCCACCATCGTGAGACGAACACGAACACGAGTACCCGCTTTGATTTTCCAGCTACCATCGGGTTGACGGACAACATCAGTAGCGTTGTCCACTCCTTCATAAGCGCGAGTAACTGCAAAGCCGTGGTCTGACGCCTCAAGCTTTAGGTCCGAGGGCGCGTAGGTCATTCCAATGCGGTAATACAGCCGGCCTTTGCCCTTCTTGCTGATTACCAGATCTTGGTCGCCAGAAGATTCGGCCAACACGGACATCGGAATGTCTGTCGAATGCTCCTCTGTTGTGCGCCCACGGAAAGACTGCTCACCAGCAAACCTTTTCCCCAGCCACATTTGTGCCACAAAGTTCGGCGTCACTTTTTCGTAGGCTTGGAAGTAGGCGTCGAGTGCCAAGAGAACAAAGGAGTTCTCCTGGGTATTTCCCCAACGCCCTTTTTTTCGGTGAGCTAGCAAGCCCCGGACAACCTTGGCGATGAGTTCACTCTTGGGTTTGTCTTCAATGAGCGAGGCGAGAATAACTCCGTCCGCCCGTCGGCTGGAGTGCAAGACTAGGTGCGCGTCATCGCTATAGCCGTCCACCCAGTTTGCCGTCGCAGCAGTTTCGCTTACTTTGTTGCCAAGGTAGCGATGTAGTTTCTTGAGCTGCTCTTTACTCTTGCTGCCCTTGTCTCCGTGCAGAACGGCCATTAGCCAACCCAAGCTCTCCATACTAAGTTCAGAAAACCCAGCGCTGTCGATAAGAGTATTGGCACGAGCGACATCACTATCACCCATCTTTTTTCGTACATAGAGAGCATAGGAAATCAGCATGCGCCTCGTGCGCAAGCTGTAGAAACTCGGTATGTGGCTCTCGATCCGCCGAAGATAGCTCTGGCTCTTGTTGAGCATCGACAGAGGAACCACGAAGCCTTTGTCTTTGGCCAAGGTGAGCGCATGAGCGGCGTAGATGCTGATGTACGGCCAGCTCTTGTGGCCGCGTAGCCAGAAGGCAAAGCCGCCATCCCAATTTTGCAGTGCCGACAATCGACTGATATCCCGTTTAACCGCGGCAAGAATCTCTGATTCAGACTGCATTTCCTTGCTTTTGAATGCAGTGAGAACATCTCGCAACGCCGCAACGCCCATAATTCGCGACGAGGTTTGCTCGGCGCACTCATAGGGATACTGAAGCAAGTACAAAAAGGCGTCGGTAAGTGATTGCAATTGCGTTGATGCCAATGTCACCTCTAGGCCTCCGAATTCTCGGACAACATCTGGCGGCATTCGAACAGGTTGCCGAATGGCCCCAGAGTCAATCTCCCCATAGGTTGCAAAGGCCTCGGTCGTCGCTGGCGTCCAAACCGGCAATGAGAACTCGTTGGCATCTTGAAACTGTCCCGAGCTGGCCGCTACTTGGAATCGCGCGATACCTGCCATTTCTGCTGCTGTAGGAAATCTCACTTCCACTCGGTCATTGGCCGGAACGGTCACAATGCGCCCCTCGCCATTTGTTAAACTTGCGTTGGTAGCCCGGACAGCTACCTGCACGACCATCTCCTCATCGGTCTGGTTCTGCAAGACCACAGGCAATTCAAAGCGATCACCAAAGTTTAGAAAACGCGGTGGCGAGGGTCGGACCATCAGCGGCATACGTGCTGTGATGGAACTCTCCCCTTTGCCGAAGTGATTTTTCCCGGCTGCTGCAATCGCCATGACTCGGTAGCGAGTAAGATTGTCGGGAATCTTGACTGAGAGCGTCGCCATTCCCTGTGCGTCCGTACTTACAGCCGGCGAGAAGGCGGCCAGCGCGGCAAAGTTTGTCCGGACAGAAATTGCCCCGCCAGATGCTCCTGTATCGGCCTTGTCTTTCCGCTTGCCACCCGTTTTTTTCCTCGCCTCTCTCCGTGCTGGTTTTGGTGCACTCTTCGCCAAGCGACTTCTGGCCGAGCCGAATCCCATCGCTGACGGGGATGGCGCCGCCATATCCGCAACACTGCCCTCCATGTCCATTTCCATCTTCTCTTCAATTTCGTCCAGGGGCTCATCCTCCTCGACAAGCTCTGGCGTCATTAGCTTCACCCATTGCCGCTGATGATAATCTCGGACACCTGCCGGTCGGTTTCTATACATTGTGGCGATTGGGTCGGGCGTCTGATAGCTACTGAGGGCAAGAACCGACTCATCCACCACCATAATCGTAACTTCGGCATCGGCAACAGGCTTGCCATCAGCACCTCGTACCAACACACGTACCGACGTGTCGGTACCCGGGGCCAACTTCTTCTTGTCCGGCGTTACCTCAACCTGCAGTATCCTTTTGGTCGGCGGTACAGCCAGAAGAAGATTTCCCACCGCATAAGCGGGTCTTCGCGGAAGAGACACTTGCGGCTTGCCCTCGTCGTCGACCCGGACGGCTGAACCGACCAGATCAACCTGAACAAACACGTTGGGAACATGCCCATCACGAATTGGCACATTGATCGTCCGTGTAGCTGTCTCCATGTGAAAAGATTCGGTGCTCTCTATACCTGAGCGACGAATCGTTACCACCGCGTCCGCAGGAAAAAAGGGCGCCTGAATCAGTATCTCGGCAATGTCGCCACCAGCATATTCCTTTTTGTTCGGAATTAGCGTGATTTGCTCTTGGGTAACCTCTCTCTGTGGCGGGCTCAGACTCTGAAATCTCATACAATTTATCATCCCGTACATAATATACGCGTTTCATATCTCGAAATAATGTCAATTCTTCATACGCAT
>JAESTW010000868.1 GCA_016763395.1 Kofleriaceae bacterium | reverse complement strand
GATCTTTCAGAAGAGCGGCAGTATTTGGGGGAGTCTCCAGCGAGGCGGGCCCTATTGCCCTATCTTCGACATCGGCGGATCGATGCAATCGACCTTGCGATATTGTCTCATCCGCATCCCGACCACTACTTAGGCTTACAGGCAGTCGCGCGAGAGATGCCGATTGCAGAGCTTTGGTCGGTTCACGAAAAACGGGAGACTCCGGGGCAATTTGAACTCTGGCTCGAGCGGCTTGAACGTGGAGGAACCGTTGTCCGCCAGCCTAGGCTGGGGCTTGCCTGGAGCGAGCGCGGGGTGGACTTACAGGTTCTTTGGCCACGGTATGAAGGTCCGATTGCGGCGCCTGATCCCATCCTGTCCGTCAATGACAACTCGCTGGTGGTACGGATCGATTTTGCCGGACGTCGGATTCTCTTTACCGGAGACATTGAATCCGAGGCCGAGGAACTCTTGGTGTCCGAATATGCGTCGGAGCTAGTGGCGGACGTGGTTAAGGTTGCGCATCACGGCTCTCCAACTTCGTCGACACGCGCCTTCGCCGAGGCCATCGGGCCGGCTGTGGCTGTGATTTCTTGTGGAGTTGCCAATCGCTTTAATTTCCCCGGCCCCGAGGTGGTCGATCGGTGGTTGGATTCGGCCCACTTGCTACTTCGTACGGACGAGGTGGGCAGTGTGAGTGTTGAGATTTCCCGTGATGGCGAGATGCAGATCGAGACCAGTTTGCCCTTTTAGAGTTTGTAACCCATTGAAATTAATCGAAGCCCAGCAGTCTGGGATCCCTCGCGTCCAATAAAGGACCGAGGAGCAGCGAAAACGCATTGGTCCGTTGTAGGCTTCGGCAGAAGGCTCCGGCACTCAAAACCAACCCCCTTTCAAGGAAACGAAAATGCAGTTTTTATCTACAGAGTGGTTCACCAAAGTATCTGAACTCAGAGCCGCCGCGGCGCCACTGGAAATTCCCAGCGAGATCGCTGATTCTATCATTAATGTAACTCTTACCGACCTCGACGGCGGCAAGAACATCCACATCGCCGCTGGCGAATTTGTCGAAGAGCACAACGAGAAGGCAGAAGTTACCATCGGACTTACCTCCGGACTACTTCGCAAGCTCTTCTTGGAGCTCGACACAGCAGCTGGAATGGCAGCATTCATGGCAGGCGAGATCAAGGTCGACGGCGACCTCTCCAAGCTCATGGCTCTTCAGAGCTACCAGCCTGATGAAAAGCAGAAAGCTCTCCTCGATCAAATCGTTGCGATTACCGAGTAAGACTCTGCACGCTTTGGTGTCTACTGCTAGGGTTAACCCCTAAGAGTAACTACTAGAGTCTGATGTTGAGGCGCGTCGCGGAAGCAGTATCCACGACGCGCTTTTTTATGGCACGCACATTCGATTGTGGTGCGCCAATCCGATTGGAGTACATATGGCTAGACAGATAAACGTAGTTCTAGAAGGCAGTGAATCAGTCTTCGACTTTTCCAAAGTGGACCGATTCAAACTCTATGGCAAGCGGCAACGCATTGTCCTTGATGATGATGGAAATCGCTGTGAAAAGGCGGAACTGAGTGACGACGGGGCTGCGATTATTCGCTCCGGAATGTCGATGCAAGCTCACTTTGACGAGTCGGGCGAGTGGGTTGAGCATGGCCGGATGGTTGGTTTGGACGAGGAGGGCAACGCTGTCGATAAAGTACCGTCGACTCTCGGAGTCGGACAAGAACTAGAACTCGCAACACCAGAAGAGTTGTCGCAGAACGAGATGGTGTCGGTCTATCACCTGAGCGAAGTTGATTGCGATACTGCGCTACTGGAGTTACTGGCAAAGGGCAACATCTACCGCTTTCCCTTCAACTACCGAGCCGACTATTGCGCCGAGACTGCCTTCCTTCTGAGTAACAAAGAGGGCGTATTTGTGCTGGTGACGAAAGATGCGAGTCCCCAGTGGTGCCAACTCGACACTGTAGCCGTTGAAGACTTTTCTCAAGAGTCGGACGCGGATGATGAACTCGATTTCGAGATGTTCTGAGGCTACGCGCCTCGGCGCTCACTACTGGCATTCCACACTAGTTCTAGGATCAATCTATGCGAAAACTACACCTAACAAATCCCAAGCAACGCGACGCAACCGTTGGCATGGCTCCAGTGAAGTCCGATATCCGGCCCCATTTGGGACTGCCCGGCGAGAAACTCGAATACCGGCGTTATATAGGAGCGGCTGAGTCGGGCTTGCATGAGAGCTTGGTTGCCAAGCTCGGCGAAGACTACGGCCAGGCTCTAGTTGACGGAGACCCAGAGATAGATGTCGAGTACGTCGGACAACGGATAACTCGCAGTGACCGGATTTACCTGTCTCACGGCGGACAAGTGCTTCACCACGCGCCCGAAGAACTGGAGCTGATTTTGGCGCCGGATGGAACCGAACGAGAGCGGCGGCCGCCCAAAGTAGTCATCGCAAATGTGAACGAGGATGTTCCCGCTCGGTGGACTGGCAAGAAAATACCCAAGGGAGACGTAGTTCGGCGCTTTGTCTTAACCCGGACAGTCGCGCTACAACACGTCGATGGGCTGACATTCGACTTTCTCTACGGAATGGCCAAAGAACTGCACGAGAGCGGGACTATGATGCTCATGGGTGGCGGCGAGTCCGGCAAAGAACCACTCATATTGATTCCCAATGGCTCTCCTTATCGGGGGTTGCTAGAGGGGCGTATCGATGGAGAACGCTACATGTTGCTCTTGCATTTGAGCAATATGGAACTAAAACTTCCAAAGAAGGCGGAGGAATAACCATGACACTCTATTCAACAGAGAATTCTCAAGCCTTGGGGGCGGGGAAACTGTCCGGTGAGGGAAGCGTTGTCGATCGCGAGTTGGCCGACCTTTTTATTAACTACAAGAAGACCGTTGCGAGTCGTTATATGGCTGCGACTGCCGATGAAATTGAACACCTGATTTCGCGCAAGGATTACCATGTGTCCAAAAAGGTCGACGGACAAATGTGGTTTGCGGTTCTCGATGGCGAGGATGCGTTTTTTGCGAGTCCCAAGGGCAAAGTGATTAGCGGTGACCACCCGTTGGTCAATGAACTAAAAATGCTTTCTAAAGCTGCGACCGGACGTAAGGTGGTTGCGGGCGAACTCTACGCCGAGGGCAAGCGCGAGCGTTCTCGTTGTGGTGACATCGCCTCTGCACTTGGTGGTGGGGCTGGCGCAGACGTGGATCGCATGCGATTTTGCGCTTTCGACTTGTGTACAACGAGTGATTCACCGGCGCCAGAGGATGAGGCGGACCCCTTTGCTTATGCACCGAAACTCGCAGAACTCCGGGGCTTGTTTGCTAAAGGGAAACTTGTGCAATGTGTGGTGACCGAGCTTGTGTCTGGCGCGGCTGCTGTCCGAAAATTGTATACCGAGTGGGTTGATAGTGGCGAGCAAGAAGGCCTGGTTGTCCGCAGCTCTAAGGCGACACCCTTCAAATTCAAACCCAGCATTACGATAGATGCCGTCATTATCGGGTACACGATTCGGCGCGAAGACGCGGAGCAGTGCAGCTCAATACTATTGGGTCTTATGCGACCCGACGGACAGATCCAGGAGCTTGGCTCGTGCGGGAATTTGGGGGAAGCTAGCTTCCGCAAGGAGCTATTGCTGAAACTGACTCCGCTAAGCGTGGAGAGTGAGTATCGCCGGGCCAGTAGCTCGGGCGCGTTGTATCGCTTTATCGATCCCAGCCTTGTTGTTGAGATCAAGTCGACAGACATTCAGTCCGACAACTCCAGTGGCGATCCGATTCGGCGAATGGCCCTGGGCTACAGCGCAGACAAGGGCTGGCAGCGGTTTCGCAAGATGCCGGTTGCCAGCATGTTACATCCAGTCTTTGTCCGATTTCGCGATGACAAAAGCT
>JAESTW010000075.1 GCA_016763395.1 Kofleriaceae bacterium | reverse complement strand
GGCGATTTCGTCACCTTGTGACCGGACAAGAGAGAGAATCTCGTCCCTCTGCGCCTCTGACACACACTCCCGTCCGATACCTATCGACACAACGTAGGAACGCGGCCTCTTTTCCGACAACTCCCGCCTCGTGTCTCGGGCGGTCCAATAGCGCAGTTGCGCTTCCCACTTTCCTTCGTCCGCTAGTGGTACTTCTTGGTGTTCTTCTACTGAATTTGATGAAAATTTCAAAACTGTCTCCACGCAGCGAAGCCGAGCCCACACACATTTCACGTGGAGCTGCCAGCCGAAGCTGCAAAACCCTGCGCTCACGCACAGGAAGTTTGATCGAGCCTCTATGTCCAAGACATAGAGCTCAAATAGGTCTAAATGGGCCGAAGCTCGGACACAAAGAGCCGGAGATCACTGACGAAAACGAACAGTGATATCCGAGCAATATAGCCCAGCAAGTCGGCAAACGACTAGTACGCACCCAATTGGGGAACTAGGGAATCAAGCGATTCGGGCGAATCAAGCGATTAAGCGATTGCGAAGTACATAGTGAATCTACACTACGCGCACCACCTTGGGCTGTCAAATACTATCTGGTTTGTCAGTGAGCTGGGTTTACATACACGGCCCAAGAAAAGGGGAGAAAGTACCCCGCAAATAGGCGGCTGTGGTAGGTTGCCGCCGTCTTGGCGATAGGCCCAGATCAACCAGTAACAATAAAGATAAAGGCACTACAGACTATGTCACATACGTTTCGAAAACTATTCATCCCGATTGCCACCTTGTTGGCCAGTGCTTGTGGCGGAGGAGGAAGCTCCAGCCCGGACGCCGGCGCCGCTGATGCCATGACAACTGACGGTGGCGGCGGTGCTGAGTGCGCTGAGTTCGACACTCCTGCGACGACCATCTCAACCTACCCCAACACCTTCGACGGGAACCTAGTTGGCGCCGGCGCAGACCATAACGTTGCCGAAGGAATCTGTACGGACGAGCGTAGCTTCTTCGACCAAGCAGGTGAAGACCAAATCATTCGTTTGGACAACCTCACCGCCGGACAACGTTATGCAGTAATTGCCGCTGGTCCGGTGGACCTTGGATTGTACATTGTCGACAGCTGCTCTGGCGCTGCTGTAGCTGCCGGGGAATGCCTCGCCTTCGCTGACGAAACCTTGGGGAATGAACCTGAGACACTAGACTTCATAGCTCCGGCGTCCGGTACAGCCTACGTTGTCGTAGATCACTTTGCATCGGATGCTCCGATTCTGGACGGAACATATAGCTTCTCAGTCCTCGAAGCAGAATGCGTTGACAATAGCGGTTGCAGTGGCGCCACTCCAACCTGCTCGAACTTCACTTGCGTTGAGTGCGTGACAAGCTTTGAGTGTGGCTCTGCAAGCGCTGGCGTTTGTGACACGACTACCAATACCTGTATCGCCAGCTTTGACGACTGCACCAATGATGACAGTTCTGAACCTGCGGACGATAGCCCACTTGGCGCTACTGTACTCGCAGACCCAACAGAGTCCACCCCTACTGTAGTAAGTCAGAGCATCTGTAACGCTCCTCTTGCTGAGGCCGACTTCTTTCAAATCGAGATTGCCGCTGACACAACTCGCGTATTCTCTCTCGACTGGAGTGGTGTGGCAGAGGATCCGGACATCGACATATATCTCCTGGACAGCATGGGCGTAGTCGTGAACAACTCCTTCCTAGAGAAGCCAGAATCAATCATCGCGCAAGACCTTCCTGCTGGAACCTACTTCGTGTTGGTCAATCGCTATGATCCCACAGGCACAGAATTCGCCGAAGCTGTAGGATATACTCTTACTGTTTCAATTCCTGAGTGCAGCACCAATTTTGATTGTACCGACGCTGCAGCTTCGATCTGTAGTCCAGGACTGGCTTGTGTTGCTGGTCCTGCTGAGTGTACTGGCGATGATGCAAACGAGGACAACGACGGTCCGGCTGCCGCAACGCAGTTGACCTCTGGTGTAGCTATGGTTGGTGCCATTTGTAACACTCCAGCAAGCGAAGTCGACCTTTACAAAATTGCTGTTAGCAATAGTCAATTCCTCGACGTCGAACTCGCCTTTGACGGTGCCAACATGGCGGACATCGATGTCCGAGTACTCAATGCACAAGGCGACGTAATGGGAATGACCTTCTGGTCTAACCCTGAGAACGTAAACCTCTCCTTCCTGCCTGCAGGTGACTACTTGATAGAGATTAGCTACTTCAGCCAAACTCCGATCGTAGCGGCACATGCATACACCCTCACCGCTACCACATCGACTCCACTAGTTGGCTGCACCGCAGAAACCTGTGATGACCAATTCCGCACTCAGAACTACCGCGGAACATGTAACACCAACACTGGTGCATGTACTTCAATCGCTGGCGCTGGCGCCTTAGCTCTCGATGCTGCGTGTGATAGCAACGACGATTGCACCAGCGGAATTTGCTCGTACTTGCAGTTTCAGCAGGGAGCTGCAAACAGCGTATGTACTGTCGCATGTACTGCAACGAGCGAATGTACAACTGCACACGGCGCCGGCTTCAGCTGCACGGTGCCTTTGCAAAACAACTTCTGTCACCCAGACTGCGGCGGCGACTTGGATTGTGGTGCAAACCTTGGATCCGCAATGCTCGACGCCAATGAGCCATGGGACTACCTGGTTTGTACGGCCGGAGTCTGCGACCTCTAAGCTCCGACTGAGTATAGCCGGACGGAAGTCGTCCGGACCGTTCGTACTCAAACAGTTCTTTGGCCACATCCCAATTCGGGGTGTGGCCTTTTTTATTGGCATACCAGCGGGTCGACGTCGACTATCAGCCTGACGTCAAATCAGACAGATGTGCCCATATTGCAATACAATTGTGAAAACCACGATCATAGCGATCACCCCAAGACTCGAACTCAAAGTGGACAGGGCGCAGCACTGGAAAATCGTCTTTTTCGGCCATCTCGGTAGAGACCGGAGCACCCACAACATTGAGTTTCGCTTGGGCTTCTTGGTTTGGTCTTAACTCGATGGACCGGACATGGAGAATGCAGTTCGGGTCCACCCGCAAGGTAGTGCTAGCGGCCAAATCTCGCTAACGATTGCTACGATTGCGGATTGTAGCCCGGTACTCGTCCGAGTAGCGGATCCCTGCTTCACTGGGCCATAAAGCGGCTTCGTCGTTAGACGTGCTCGTGAGACGTGCTCGTGAGACGTTTTCGTAGTCGTCCACGTGAGACGTTTTCGTAGTCGTGCGCGTGCGCGGCCAAATCACCTACACACGCAACAGTAGGCTTGGATTCGCTGG
>JAESTW010000867.1 GCA_016763395.1 Kofleriaceae bacterium | reverse complement strand
TGAAGAGCAGGAATCCACAGCGTTGAAAGCACGAGAGCGACTGCCACCATTGGCCAAAGCAAAGTCGCTAGCAGCATGTCGGAATTCAACATCGTGTACTACTTATTCCGAGTGCCTTCAAGAGCCAGGAGAAGCTTGATTTTCTCGCCAAGAGCACCAGGCATGTAGTTTAGGCCAAAATCGCTGCGATTGATGGCAAAGCTACCGTTGAAGCCAGTGCGAAAAGCGCCACCCATCATCTCGGGATCTGCCGCTGAGTTGCCATGAGTGAGAGCAATGGTGATATTCTTAGTAACACCGTGAAGGGTCAGGTCGCCCTTTACGGTGTATTCGTTGCTTCCAGTGGCCGTGACTTCGGTACTGGTAAAGGTGATTTTGGGAAACTGCTTGGCATCAAAAAAGTCGGGCCCGCGCAAGTGATCGTCTCGTTTCTTCGCCGCAGTAAAGACAGAGCCGGTCGGTACTTCGAGCTTGATTTTGCTCTTTCCAATGTCCTTGCCATCGATAGAAAAGCTTCCCGCAACTTTGGTGAATTGTCCGTATTGGTGAGAGGCGCCGAGGTGGCTTACTGAGAATACGAGTTGGGTATGTTCTGAGTCGATGGTGTACTCGCCGCTCGCGTCGGCAAATGATCCACCAGGGAGGATCTTTCCGCTGTCCGTAGCGGGCATTGTTTTGGCCGCTTCGTTCTTGGTAGTTTCTGTTTTCGCAGGCGCCTTTTCACTGGCGACTTTCTTGGTGGGTTCTACCTGTTCATCCTTAGCTTTGGCGCAGGCGCTAAGGCCAACGATGAGGGCAATGGATGCAAAGAGGGTCGAGAATTTTCGTGTGTTGTGCATGGGTTTTTTCCTTTGACAACAAACTACGCTCAATGACTGATAGTGTAAACTGATAAAAGACTGATGCATTCCATCGTTTATACTGATAGGTTAGTGCCAGCCATGTTCGAAACTATCACTCTTGATCAACTGCGTTTCTTCCTAAGTGTATCAGAACATGGAAGTTTTTCCGAAGCGGGGCGACAATTACAACGTGTGCAGTCAGCGGTTAGCCAGGGAATCGCCAATCTCGAAAAGAGTCTTGGGTTGGAGCTCTTTGACCGAAGCACTCGCCGCCCAACACTGACCCCCGCTGGCAAGTCTCTACTCATCGATGCCAAACAAGTCTTCGCGAAAGTGGGAGAGCTGCGGAGTAAAGCAGCCGCATTGTCCGACGGCCAGGAGTCCGAAGTCGCAGTGGTTATCGATGCCATCGTGCCCGCGCGGGTCCTGGTAGAAATCGCAAGGGCATTTCAGGCAGAGTTTCCGCTCGTGACCCTGCGAATTCACACCGAAGTCATGGGCTCGGTCCTGGTATCCGTACTCGATGGCAATTGCCAGATCGGGATTGCGGGCTCAATCGGAGCGGACGCCGAAGAACTGCGCCGCCGTTTCATTTTTGATGTGGTACTAGTGCCAGTGGCCGCCAAGAACCATGCGCTGTCATCTCACCCCTCGCCCATTCCTACGAGTAGGCTAAAGGACGAGACACAGATTGTAGTCAGTGAACATCAGAAAAGTTCCGGCCCAGATCACGGTGTGCTTTCTCCTCGGACATGGAGAGTGGCTGAGTTGTCTACCAAGCGAGAACTCATTCTTGCAGGCCTTGGCTGGGGCTCGTTGCCACTGGAACTGGCTGAGTCGGATTTGAAATCAGGTGCTCTCACACAGCTAAAATTGCAAGAATGGGGCTCAAAACCCTATGTAGCGCCATTCTCCTCAGTTGTCCGAGGTGATGCGGTGCTTGGGCCAGCGAGCCAATGGCTACTCTCGTTCCTCGATTCGTTGGCGCCGCAGTCGCGTTAGGGTGTTGTGCTTGCGAGAGCAGTGCATCATTGGGGGGCTCGTGCTTCCTTAAAGGCCCTTTGTCGCTGCTCTGAGTTGCTCATCTGAGAGCTCGTTGGGGTCGACTTGTGCAAAGTGAAAGGGGTAGTGGATAGACAGCTCCGCGTCCAAGTCTGCAAATTCGAGAGACATGAAAGTCTCTTCCATGCACTCAGTCAATCCGGGATCGATAAGAGCAGTTTCGTCCGCCAGTCTCGCCATTGAAAATTCAGTAACAAGTCCGGCAATCTCTGGCTCGTTGGAGACATGAAATTTCACAATAAGCGTACTACTCAAACGTGCCATTTCGGTTTCGGACATTTCGTAGCATTCGCGAACAAGTGGCATCACCTCTCGGATCGTCTTTCTGACGAGATTCTTTGTACTACTCTTGTCCCGATTTACAGTGGCGCTAGCTGACTGTGGTGCAGTCGTATTGGATACCGGCGATGGACGAGGAGTCGCCTGTTTGAACTTGGCAAACCTGGCAGCGCGCTCTTCCGGATCAATGCGTCGCACACCAGTCGAAGTAACACTAGCCTCAGGTTGCTTCGTTTTGGGCGTCACAGCATGGTTGCCGACAGCGGCCGTTTTTGCAGATACCGTCTGCTTGGTGTCCGGAGAAGATTGTTCAGGGGTGTTATCGTTGCTGCTCGAGTACGCGACCGCGCCGCCAATGAGTAGAGTTAGAGCTGCCGCGACTGGAAAGACTGTTTTCATAGTAAGAATTCCTCCGATGACTTGAGTTGATACATTGGCTGCACTTGTCGTGGCAGCCTGTGATGCGGCGTGTGAGACTGTTGCCGCAGCCTCCCCACTGTGTCCGAGTATCGCCAATACACCAGCACTCACGCTCACTCTGCTAGCATTTTTGAGCATGCCCGTTTCAAGAACAGAACTCACATGCTCTTTGAGCGACTGCCTAGCCCTCGAAAGGCGTTTTTGTGCTGTTGATTCGCTTAATCCGAGAGCCAATGAGACATCCCGGACAGATTTGTCTTCATGATAATATAGGGCCAAGATTTCCCGTTGTTCAAACGGAATCTCCTGCAATGCAGTGAAAAGCGCGTTCTCAGATTCGGCTTGCAGTAGGTGTTCTTCTGCACTCGGCGAATCCGCCGCAGTCTCAGCCAGTTTTTCCTCGCCAACGAACTTTTCTGAATTGCGCCGGCCTTTACTCGCCAAGTTGCGCGCGATACCGCAGATCCACGGCTTAAATTTACTCGGGTCCTTGAGACTGGCCCGATGCACCCAGGCCGCGACAAAGCTATCCTGGACAACATCGTCCACCATCGCCATCGCGCTCAAGCGCGAGATCGCAACCGCACTCACCACGCCCTCATAGCGCTTAACAAGCTCGCCAAAGGCTTCGGTATCACCGCTCTGCGCGGCCAGTACTAAGTTCGCATCTTCCATCTGCAACTATCAGTACCGCCAGCATCGAAAAGCAGACAGGGAAAAAGCGATTACTTTGAAATCCGTTAAAGTTCAGTTGGTTACTAGAGCGCCGCCCATGCTTAATTGTGGAGTTCGGCTTGGCGAGGCGCTCCCCTGGCAAGGCGGTTCGACGCTAGAATACCTGGTGTATTGTACGGAGATCCAACGAAGCCAGGGGAGATGGATCGGCGAGCGGAGCCCACTATTTAGTATGGACGGTGCACTAGGG
>JAESTW010000866.1 GCA_016763395.1 Kofleriaceae bacterium | reverse complement strand
TCCGCCGTCGTCTCGTAGGCTTCGGCTGCCCGTTCAAAATACGCCATGGATTCGTACACGACTGCCGCAGTGAAAGCGGCCTCTTTGGCGATTTTGTTATTCGGGTACTTGGCAACGACGCTGAGGTAGGTGTCAGCGGCTTGTTCCGGCTTCTTTGCCTTTTCCAGAAGGACAGCAGCGTTAAAGGTAGACTGAGGGGCCAGGGCGTGGTCGGGGAATTCCTTGGGAACTCGCAAGTAAAAGCCCGCAGCTTTTACATAGTCACCGGCCTCAGCATATTTCTCACCAGACTTCCCGATCGATTCAACGATGAGACGATCGAGGCGCGCGATCTGCTTGTCGGACTGGAATGATTTCGCTTTGCGTAGTTTGCGCGCCCAGTCTTCGATGTTTTCGTAGTCCTGTCCCTTGTTGAGGGCATCGAGGATTCGGTCACCTGCCGGACCTGCAGTGGGATGGTCAGGGTATTTGGTGACGATAAGGCCAAAGCGTTTGATCGCCTCGTCGTAGTCTTTGTAGTCGTAAAAGAGTTGTCCGTTCTCGTAGATGATGCCGACGATTTTTTTGCTGGCGGGAAAGAGCGTCGCAAAAAGATCGGTGGATTCGGCGAACTTTCGATCGACAGGCAGGAGCTCCTTTTGCTCCCCGACGTTCTTGGGCCGCGCTTTGCGAAAGGCGTACATTGCCTTCTCGATCGCATCTTTGTGCCACTTGCCAACCGGCGTGCTTTTGCCGACTTTCAGGTATTCATCACCCGCATTCTCCAGCTCTTCCAGCTTAAAGAGGAGGATTTCAGCTCGCAGGAAGCGGATCTCGGCGGCGTGCTCGTCTTGTTCCAGGTGTTTTAGATAGAAGCCGTAAATGTTGGCGGCGGTTTGGTATTCTTTCTTGTCGACTATGCCTTGGGATTTTTCTAGTGCTTGAGCGTCCGCGTGGAAACTCTTTGCCATGATTCGGACAAGCTTCTCCGTGGATTTGTATGAGCTTTGAACCGCTTTTTTATGCGCGGAGTTTTCCTTGGCCCAGGCTCCGTCCGGCTTGTAATCTTCAACTAAGATCTTGAGCTCTGCCATCGCTTTGGGACGATCGAGGCTTTCGAGGTAGGCATCGACGATTTGTCGCTGGTAGGTGGCTGCTTTGACGCTACTGGGATTGTCGTCGATAAGAAAGCGATACGCTTCAATGGAGCGGTCGTACTCGCCCTGATCGTAGAACACCTCTGCCAACTTGACGACAACGGACTTGGAGTAGCGTTCGCCGCCAATCGACGCCAGGAATTTGAATACATCACCAGCTTTGATACTGGGATCTTCGGTGAAGACAAGTACCAAATAGTCGAGTGCTTCATCGCGAAGTTGCGAGCGTCGCTTTCGTTCGCGACTTGTTCCGCTTTTCTCTGCCTCTGCTGCCAGGTCGAGCACTAGTTTGAAGCGTTTGGCTGCGGAATCGGTATCTCCCAGCTTCCAGTCGCACCAGGCTGTCTTGAAAAGAGCGAGGTCGTAGCCTTCGGAGTTGGGGCGCTCCAGCACTTCTTTGTAGGCAGTGCGGGCGTTTTCCCACTTTCCTCCAACAAAGAAATGCTCTCCGATCATGAGCCAAGAGTCGCCGTAGAGCGGCGATTGGGGGTGTTCTTTGACGACCCGGCCAAAGAAGGAAAGGGCATCATCGTAGCGCTGCTCCTCTTGTGACGCGAAGCCGATGAGGTAGAGCACCAGGTCCATTCTACGGAAGTTTGGGTGGTCGGCGAGGATTGTCCGGTAGAGCGTCTCACTTTCGCCGAAGCTGAGCCGCGGTTCGATGGGAGGTTTCTTGCAACTGGATTGGTTCTGCCTGCAGGCCTCCGACTTCCTGTCGTACGTGGCCATCGCGTCCAAGTAAATTCTGCGAGCGTCTTCCCAGATAAGCTCAGCGAGCTTGAAAAGGCCTTCAGCTCGGCCATCACCAGTTGGTTTGGATTTGAGAAAACTTCGCAGTAGACCTATGGCCTCGGTTCGCTTGGAAACGACGCCTGCTTCGGCTTTGACTAGCCGTTTGAGCAGAATCGCAGGAAGCTTGGGCGCCTCTGGCGTGGCTGGGCGTTTGGCGACATAGAGGTCACTTGACGCGCTCTGATCTAGCTGAACCTCTCGCGGTTTCTCGTTATCTTCAGAATGCGCATCGTTAACACCTATGGTGTGACTCAGCAGCAATGCCAACGCCGTCACAGCGACCCGTTTTTGTAGCATACTCATCGCCATCCCTCGTATTCGTCAGCCCAGTACTCACCCTCAAAAGGCCAAAACTCCTCGTCGTCGTCGATAAGGCCCTGTTCCCAGAGGTGTCCGTGCAATTCCGCGGGGAATCGGCCCGCAGCCAAATCTTGAACTTCGATTTCAAGTCGTCGTTTTTGTCCGATGACAGCGTCGATCTTGCCCAGCTTTGCTTTGTCTAGAACACGTCTAGCTTCCGTATGAAGCTTGTCTAGGGCCTTGCTTGCTAGCAAGTCTGCTCGCGCCTCGAGGCGGATAAGTAGGTCGTTGGCAGTGTTTTCAAGCTCTTTAGATTGCTTGATGTCGGCCCGGACGAGTGGCTTAATGCCGTCCGGGAGGGTGTCGCTGTCCGCAATGGCGTTGGCCTCTGCTGTTGCGATTGCGCGATCTTCGAGCGCACTGATGTCGCTCTCCAATTGTTTGAGTCTGGAAACCTCAGCCTCAGCCTCAGCCTCGCTGATGCTGTTATCGCGCCTAGCCCCGCGGAGCCCGTTTCGCGCCTGGGTGATCTTGTCTCGCAGTCGTTGTAAATCGCGGACAAGTGCCTGCGAATCCTGAGCCTCCTCTTGCTCCATACTCGTCTCTTGAGAGTTGGAGCGGACCTTGAGAGTGCCAATTCGCGTGCTGAGATTTTGCCAGGTGGCCGATACGTGTGGAGCATTGCCCGCCGCCATCCGCAGTCCTGAGACGGCTTCGTGGGCCTGGACGAACTTGTCGTCGAAGCGCAGCAGGGCCAGCACTCGATCTGCCTTGGTAGTGAGAGATTCGACGAGCGCTTCATCGGGAATGGCTTTCTCGGCGCGCCATCGCTTGAGAGCTCGATCAAAAAGGCGAGAGCGTTTGTCTGGGCTCTGCCGAATGGCCTCGATCTCGTCAATAATAGGGGAAAGGTCTTTTACGAGTTTGTCGTATTGCTTCTGGGCGTCATCAAATTTGCAGTCAGCAAGCTCGATGTAGCCGGCTAGGAGTCTTCCCTCGGGGACCAAGGGGGAGTTTGGAAACTGGGATAGGAAATCCTTGACGAGGATCCTAGAGGTTGCAAGCTCACGTTTTTGGTACATCGACCAGGCTGCCTCAAAAAGCGCGTCACCAAGTTTGTCCGAGTCCTCGGGGATTTGAAAGTAGTGATAATAGGCGTTGTCGTAGTTCTGGGTCTCGTGAGCGATACGCGCAAGACCAAGCCTGGCCAAGTCTTTGATGCGGAAATACCTATCGTCGACCACAAAGGTGTACTTGTCATCGTCGGGGGTTGCCGAGATTTCGCAGAAGCTGGCTGCTGCTTCAGCAAACTCCGCCTTACGAGTGCGAATGACGCCGCGCAGGTAGAGCGCGGAGCTGTACAGGCGACTCTTTCTCGAGATCTTGACGAGTTCGGCCTCTGCGGCTGGGTACTCACCATCCTCATAGGAGGCTCGGGCTTTGAGATACGAGCGCTCGCCTGCGATCGCTGGAGGAATCACCTCGCTGAATTTGACCGCCTCAAGCATCTTGAGAACTTTTCGGGGCCGCCGGGTGAGCAGGGCGATGTCAACCGCTTTGCGGTGGGCTGGGCCAAAATACAGAGAGCTTGGTCCGGCTGCCATTGTCTCCATAAAATACTGGAGCGCCGCTTCAAACGCGCCCGAACGTTTTAGGGCGACACCGAGGTAGTATTGGCTGTTTTGGAACTCGACAAAATCTTCAAAGCCCTGGTAACGCGGGGATTCCACGATTGCGTAAAATGCCACGGCCGCCTGTCCGGAGGAACCTCCGCGAAGCAAAGCCTCTGCTCGTCGCAAGTCGACTATAAGTGATTTTCTGGACCCACCATCGACATCGATGAAACCGGACTTTTCAAACTCCTCGAAGTAGTCTCCGATGGTGGTAGTCGCGCCAGCTCCTGCCTTGTTGGCCTCTTGCGCTAGGAGGGGGGAACTAAGAGTTATACTTAACCCCGCGATGGCGCATGCGAGCCAGCGGCGGGAAGGTCGGTAGCGCGCACGCGCTGATCGCCGACTAACCACGTTTCACCTTCGGAGGGAATACGAGAGAGGCTTTTTTCTTTGCCTTGCTCTTGGATGTTTTCGGTCGTTTGACCGACTTCACACCCACATCGAGGTGTAACTTATAACTGCCACGTTGTTTTCGAGACCATTTGTACGCGATGTCGCCACCGTCTTTGGCGCTGACTTTGACTTCGAGGTCCTC
>JAESTW010000865.1 GCA_016763395.1 Kofleriaceae bacterium | reverse complement strand
TCGCCTTTGGCTATGAGCTTTGTCTCGCCAAATGCAACCTCGTAGCGGAACCATCCGGTTACATAGGTATTTCCGAGGGAGTCGGAGCTAATGCCATTGCCCCAGTCTTCATCTTTGGCACCAAAGCTCTTGGACCAGATGGCATCACCGTTGGTGTTAAATTTGGCAACGAGGATGTCCGAGCGTCCGGCACTCACAAGTTCTTTGCCGGCGAACTCGGCTGTGCCCTCATAGGAGCCTGTGAAGATCACGTTGTCCGCCGGGTCGATGGTTAGGCCAATTGCGATGTCGTCGTAGTTGTTGCCCATGGACTTGGACCAAATGTGCTCCCCGTTTTCGTCAAATTTGGCCAGGACGATATCGCGGTTGCCGTTGGTAGTGAGCGCGCCGCCACCAAAGTCGACTTGGTTGGCGATTTCTGCCAAGAGCAGGATGTTGCCTTTGGAGTCGATTGCTATGTCCCGTCCGAAATCATCGTCGAGTGCGCCAAAGGTTTTGGTCCAGAGAAACTCACCACCTGGGGAAAACTTGCATATGAAGATGTCTCCATTGCCCTGACTCTTTATTGGTTCTTCGATTCCGAACGAAACTTTGTAGCGGAAGACGCCAGTAACGTAGGAGTTGCCAGCGGTATCGATCGCAACAGCATGCGCTGCATCGACGTCGGTGCCGCCGATTTGCAGTGCCCAGATGCGGTGTCCATCATCCCCGAACTTAGCGATGAAAATATCGTCTGCGCCGGCACTGGTCATGGTTGCATCACCAACGTGAAATTCTTCGGACATGGTGCCAACAACAACACTGCTGCCATCGGCACCGACGGCAATGTCTTGCGAGATATCAGGGCCTTTGCCACCGAGAGAAACGGTCCAGATTGGGCTTCCATCCTTTTGGCTGAGTTTGGTCAAGAAGGCGTCCGGTTGGGCATCAGCCATCTCGACGTCCATGTCGAAGAGCCCGGTGGCTCGGTAGTAGCCGGCGACCAAGTAGTCTCCATCGGCATTGATGGCGATAGAGCGAGCCGCGTCCGTCTGCATGCTGCCGTAGTTCACCGCGTACTTGAGTTCACCTTTGTGTTCGATGTCCGCAGGGGCTTTGGGCAACTCGCGAATTGCAACCGGCTTGACTGCGGCGACCTCCGTTACTTTGGCACCAGTAACGGCTTTTGCCTTGGTGTCCTTACTCTCGGATTTGTCCTCTTTGGACGAGCTACATCCGGTTGGCAAGAGAGCGAGAGCAAGGGCAAAAGAGAGATACGAACTAGCTTTGAACATGGGTTATGCTGTCACACACTTTGAACTCGTGCAAAGTCATTTCGTCACCGAGGCGGCACGTATAGTGAGGCATTTTGCCCCATTTTCTTGAAGTGATACACTGCGAATAATTCTGGCATTTCTTCTCGGACAGACTCGCAACTTTACTCAAAAGGAGGTGTCAGCTCAGATCACCAGTGGGGTTGGCAGCACTTTGGAGCTAGGAATTGGCGAGGTGCCATTTAGGGTGAGAATTGGCTTTCCAGAGATGATTCTGAGGACGAATGCAGGGTGATGGCTCTGGAAATAGGCTTGTATTGTAGGGGATTGGGGCTTGGTACCTGGTCAAACCGGCAGGAGCCGGAAGAAGGGGACCGCGAAGGAGTCAGCCAGCTCGGAGTATGGTAAAGACCTGCTCAGACAATGGCGCCCAAAACCGCTACAGAGGAAGCTTCCAACACTCGGGTTGAAGAAATTCAGCCCACGAGTTTTTGGAAAGATCTTCAGACCGTTCCAAACCTGCTCTCACTTTCGCGGATCGTGATGATTCTGGTCGCTGCTGTCTTCTATCTCAATGGGCATCACATGGCCGGGTTGATTGTTGGAGCCATCGCAGGTGCTACCGATTGGCTCGACGGTTGGCTGGCGCGCTTGCTCAACCAAACGACAGAGTTGGGCGCAATCTTGGATAGGGTTAGCGATCTGATTATCGAGACGGTGGCTTTTGCGTGCATCTTGCATTACCGCCTCTTGCCGCCATCCTTTTTTATTGTCTATCTTGTCCGAGAATACTTGGTGACTTCAGCGCGCTTATTCGTCGCGGAGAAGGGCCGTTCCATTCCCAGCTCTTTCGTGGGCAAAGTGAAGAGCAATCTCGTTATGGGCTCTTTTGTCGGACTATTTTCTGCCCATGCGCAACTCATCGGCGGCGAGTCCGGCAGCGTGATTCTATACAAAATAGGCTACACCATGATGGTTGGCGGCCTGGTCTGCTCGTACATTTCTGGCATTCAATACATGCGCAGCTTTGTCCGAATCTACACCGAACTCAAGCACTCGTAGTTCTAGCCCACCACCAAGACGGCGGCAGGCTTGGCCCCTGTTATTGAGGCTTGGCTCCCACTACTTGACCGGTGACGCCTTGAGCGCTGCTTTGCCATCTTTGGTGTAGACCTGGAATGTCACAGAGTCGCATCCATGTTTGGCGATGAGAACTTCTTTGTTCTTCTTGAGTTTCTTGGCGAAGCGCTCGAATGTCAGGTTGTCCGTCGATTCACCGCACTTGGTTTTGAGCGCGATAAACTCCTCGTACACTTGCTGGAAGTAATTCTCACTCGGCAAGTGGTTGATCATCGTCGGCATTTCTTCATCGGGGAACCCGCTCTTGTTAGTGGCCAGAATGTCATCGGTGATGGCGCCTGGCAATGCCACGGGAGTCGGTGCTACTTGATTGTCGGTTGCGCTTTTCATCTCCGCAACTCGAGCAGGCGGTGCCAGTGGTGCTGACTTCGGACGAGGCGTCGGTGTCATGCCCGGCATCGGCGGTGGTGTTGGAGTCGAAATCGCAGCCGATTTTTTGGGAGCCGAGTCGAACTTGAAGTCGCCTGGTGGTGGTGGCGCTTCCTCCGCAACAGGTGGCAAGGCGCTAGCTGCGGCACTAATCGACGCAGAGGGGGCGGGGCCAAGAAGTTGATCAAAATCTTTTTTCGCCGCCTTGGCTTCTCGCTCAGACTTTTCGATTCCGATATTTACCGAGCGGGCAATAGAACCGTATTTCCCTTTGTGTAGGCCCTCGTCAAATCGAGTGCTCGACCCTTTGGCCATAGCAACTGCGTCTGTTCCGAGCTTTTTGAGTGGACCGTCGACTTCTCGATTCATCAGCAAGAAGCCGATTGCGAGTAGCCCAATAAAAAGCAGTGCAACAAAGATCCACGGAAAGCGATCGAAGCTCAGGTCACCCTTTTTGGACGCCTTCAGCATTCCCATGAAATTCAGAGCCGCCTCCTGCTTGACGAAGACGCTGTAGAACGCGCCTTGCTCGCCTGCTTCACCGGGAAGACGAGCGCTCACGACTCGGTAGGAGTCATCGCCTGCCTTGACTGGGACTATGGAACTGGCCGCGCAATCCTGGCCTTCTTCTAGCCCGGTGAGTTCGTCCGAAGCGGTGATGACGTCTTTGTGAATTTGTACGGGATTGCTCGATGCGACTGAATCGCCTGCAACATAAAAGTTGATGTTGGCATCGATGCTTTTGCTCAGGGTGGTGGCAAAGGCTTTGTCCATGTTGCGTCCGAGAACAACGGCGCCAGCCCACTTTAATTTGTCGGTCAATACGGGCGCAGCTGCCACTCGGTATAGGCCGTCTTGCATCATCCATAGATCATCGCGGACATACCCATCCAACGCGTCTTGAACGACATAGTAGCCGCGCATCGAGTCGCCATAGCTTTTGTCATCGAGATTGGAGCGAGCTACGACTCGTCCCCGGGTATCCAAAAGCCAAATAAAGCTGGGCTTGGGCTCGGGAATGTTCGTAATAAGATTGGTTAGCGCGAGACGTGCAGTTCCGTTCAATTCGGGCGAAATCATCTCTACTTGGGACGCCTTTACCAGCGTCTCGCCAAGCCCTGCTTGACGTACAGCTTGCGCGAAGGAGGATGTGTTTTGGATGCGAGACCGGGCGTTGTCTCGAAGCAAGATGTTGGTGATTAGACAGGCCTTGCGAACCGTCTTTTCCTCTTGCTGGATGGCTGCACGTTCTGCCGGACGGGGCATGACCAACGCTATCGTTATTGCAACGACGGCGAGAGCGGTGACTAAGAAAAACCAAAGTTTAGACAAATACATACGTGGTTTTCTCTTGCCCCTACTGGGCGTCCGATGTTGATTTGAGGCGCTTGGGGAGAACTACTTTGTTTCCTTTTGCGTCCTTTTTGGAAGTGACGACGATCTGCATATCGTCGACATTGGTGACCCAGCCACCGTGGTGCCAGACCTTTAGATTCCAAGTACCAGCAGGGACCCCTTTGATCTCAAACTGGCCTCGGTTGTTAACGGTAGAAAAATACGAGTGTTCAAAGGCAACGATGTGAGCCAAAAAGTGAACCGAGTCGTGGTCGCGAATATCGATTTCTTTGTGTTTCTCGGCAATGGCCTTGGTCTTTCGATCACCTGTCTTATTGATGGGATCGCTCGGCACGACTTTCGGAAAAACCAAGGAGTAGAGCCGCGGTGCTTTGCGGCCCATATTGGTGATGGAAATCCGGCCACCAACAACCACAGGCAAGATATCAGTCTCAAAGTTTTCACCGACGATGTTGTAGTGAGAATCTCGAGCTTTGCGGTCGGTTTCATCAACGGGTCCACCTTGCAGCACAATTACGATTCGGGACCTAGGATCGAAACCGTTGGGTGGGCGCAGGTGATTTTTCGCACGAGGCACGAAGCCCTGACCACGTCTTGGCGAGGCTTTACGCGCGGAAACTGCTGGTAATGCAACGGTTCCAGAAACGGTACTTCCCCCTTCAGCGGCCAGTGCCGAGTTGGGATTGGACAACAATAATAATGTGGTCAGCGCCAAGGCACTGGTGACTCGAGGTAGCAAGATGGGCCCTTTCACCACCGTGAAGTGGTGCAATCAACTGCAAATCTAAGTGGTTCCGGTAATTTTCGCTATCCGCTCGCAATGAGTCAACGTTTGGACGCAACTACTTGGCCTTGGATCCCGATACCCAGGCCGATGCACACCTCTATTCAAGTTGCCATCGGTGTTGCGGCCGGGATTGGCACCGCACATCGCTTCGGAAGCGTACATTGGGCGGTTTGGCTATCTCTGCTGCTTATGTATGTACTTTCTCTTCACGCGCACACGTTCCGCGCCGCTTTGCTCGCAGCACTGCTCGGAGCCAGTCTCTTCTCGCTTCAAATGCGACTGCACAGCGGCGTCATCGACAGTCATCAATCGGTGCTCGACGATCGCGTGGAAGAACTCGTCACGGGAAAAATCACTGGTTTGCCAGAGCGAATGCCAGGCCGTGTGCGGGTACTGCTTGTCACCTCCGACGCCCGAATTTGGCTGACATTGTTCTTCGAGGGAGCGCGTGCCCAGCTTCACCTAATGCCCGGACAGTGGATTCGCGTTTCTGCTCGGCTCAAAAGCCCGAGAGGATTGCGCGGGCTGGGGACAATGAACAAAGGAGAACAAGCCCTGGCCCATGGCGCTGATCTTTTGGCGAGCGCGCCCCTGGCGTCGGTGGAAGTTTTCGATGAGAGTTTTTCTGGCTGGACCTTGCCGGTGGTATTGCACGATTGGGCGGCGCGCGAGATTGCCTCCAGTTCAGGTTCGGCGGATGGCAAACATTTAGTTGCGGCGATTGCCATTGGTGAGCGTGGTGGCATGCCGCCCACGCTCTCCAATGCGCTGCGCTCTTCTGGAATCGCACATTTGATCGCCGTTAGTGGCATGCATTTGGCGGCTGTTGCAGGCTTGGTATACTTCTTAGTTCTCGTTTTGTGGGCTTGGCTGCCGTGGAGGCAGTATCTGGAACCTGCGAGTGTTGCTGCGGGAGCGGCTCTATGTGCAGCGTTATTGTTTACCGGAGTTACGGGAGCCCGGGCATCCACATGTCGAGCCTTGCTTGTGGCGACATTTATGCTGGCCGGAATCATGCTCGACCGACGGATTCGAATGATGCACGCAATTGCGTGGGCGGCGTTTTTGCTCCTTGTCCTCAATCCCATCTTGTTGTGGGAACCGGGGTTTCAGATGTCTTTTGCGGCCACTGGCGTGTTGGCATTGGCGTTTCAAAAAACGCCGCAGCTGTTGCCAGCAGAGCCTCTCTCTCGTCTAGGGAAAATTCGTGGCCATGCGGTGGACCTGTTCCGAGCATCGTTTTGGGCGAGTTTGGCGACAGCACCGATCGCTCTTTACCACTTCGGCCAAGTCGCGCCGGTTGCGCTCTTGACCAACCTCATCGCAGTGCCCTTTGCGACTCTACTACTTCTTCCTCTCTCTCTGGTGGCGCTGATAGTGATTCCCTTGTCCGATAGTCTTGGTCAGTGGCTATTGCTACAGGCGACGAAATGCGCCGATGTCGTCGTTTGGGCCAGTAGGGCAATTGATTCGGTACTTCCCGCGGTGAGTCGCCCACCGATGAATGCACTGGAGCTCCTACTATGGCTGAGTTTTGTGCTGGTGCTACTTCGCGGGCGGAGAGAGGGGAGCCGGGGGAGCAATTCGCGGACAATCGTGCTCGCCATAGCTTTGGCGATGCTCTTCGGTGTCTCTCGCGCCTACTGGGGTGAGTATCAAGCAAGGGAGAGTGAGTCTCTGCGAGTGACCTTTGTTGATATCGGACAAGGGGATGCCGCGGTGATCGAGCTTCCGGGTGGCGCGGTATGGCTTGTCGATGGCGGTGGGCTGCCTTTTGTGGCGGCGGCGTCTTCAGAAGAGCGGCAGTATTT
>JAESTW010000074.1 GCA_016763395.1 Kofleriaceae bacterium | reverse complement strand
TCGTTTGGCCCGCGACGCGCACAAGTGATTATTCCCGTACAGGCCAGGCCACTCGCATCTTGTAAGCCTGGAATTCGCGCAGCAGACCATGCACCCTCTTTTGATGGCAAGAGTGGAGAGCCATCTGGGTTGTTGACATATTGTTCGCCCCAGCAACTGACTTCTCCTCCTTGTTGTGCACAACCATAGGTCCCCCATGCGCCATTGCACACTACTAAATCAGTGGCCGCCTTAGAGAGACCCTTGATGGGTTTGGGCTCGGAGTCCGGGGAACTGCCGCCCCAACACACAACATTGCCATCAGCGATACGGGCACAGGTATAGTCATCGGCTGCGACGATCTGAACCACATCGACGAGTCCTGGCACTTCGGTCGGAATCGCTACGACGTCCCCTTTGGCACCACCACCAACTTGCCCCGATCGGTTGTCGCCCCAGCAATAGACCTTACCAGTGCCGTGTAGAGCACAGGAGTGCGAATCACCAAGAGCAAGTCCCAGGAAATTCGTTTCTACAGGATGTATTTCCAACGCAGACTTCTTGTCGGGTTGGTTGGACGAGGACGAGGACGAGGATGCTGGCTGCGAACTGGGGCTTCGGCATGCAGACAGAAGCAGGCAGCTCACGACTATGGTTCTTATCATTACTCGCCGTCTTCCTGGACAACACTCAACTGTCCATCTAAGAAAGTGCGCAAGCTTTCTCCCTGCGCCTTCAGTACCTTGCGTTGTGAATCAGACATTGTCTGACTCAAACGATCGATGATGCCTTCTGGATCTAATTCGCTCGCAGATTTCGCAATACGCCGCCACGCCTTGCGATAGGAATCACGACACTGCGAGTCAGAGAAACAGCGTTTTGCAAGCACTCCCTCTCCACTAAAAGGCGCCAGTACCTTGGAAAACACTCGGTCCATTCCCGAGGGCAACAGGCGCCACTTGCGATCTGCCGGACTGAAATACAAGCGGTAGTTGTGCGCATGATGATAGCCATCAAAGTCGCCGATATACGTACCAAAGGCCAACACTGTCGCTATGTGATCAAGTTCAAAGGGCGCCGCGCTTCCGCCCCACAAGCGGGCATCTGGGTCGGCTGCTCGCTTTGCTAGCTTGTGCAAATGAACCCGCTCTGGGTCCTTGCCCGACTCCAAGTCAAAGCAATTCGTCTCGTACAAATGCAAGTCACAACCATACTCGCCCTCATAAAGGGGACCAGTGCCAGTGCCAAAGTGCTGAGCCAAGAACTCAGTATCTGTGGCTTCGGCCAAAAGGTAGAGGCCCTGACTCTGACCATCAATTTTCACTCGGACATAACGGCTTGTCGGAACTGCCAGCCCCACCTTGGTCGCGAGTTGCTGTGCCAGGTAAGCGCGGACCATTGATGGGTCTTCGACCATGTTCTCCAAGGTCCATCGCCCCCGTCCTAGGAAGCGCCGCTTGTGGTGTTGCTCCGCTTTGTCGACTCGCAGCTTGAGAGAAGGCTTGTCCGAGAGCGATCGTAAACTGCGCTGTCCCTTGAGTCGCAACGCCACGTTTGGCAAATGCTTCCCCCGATACCATAGGCTCCCAAAAACCCAGCCCTTGGGTTTTCTGCGAAGTGACTTGCGTGCAGTGGCGCTGAGTTCAAACTCCAAGAGCGGTGTGGTATCGCTCGCTTGCTTGTCCAACGTGGGCACCGACCTGCAGGCACCGCCTAACATACCAACAAGGCACAGAAACGCTGAGAGTCTCGCGAAACACACAGAGTCCTAGAGCAGATTGATAAGCCGGACGTTGGCGCCACCTGGGTAGCCGTAGCTCACAAATGAATCCCAGCCCCAGACTTCCAAACCGAAGCTCTCGCCATTCACGGATTTGAGAGTGTGTACGCCGTCGTCTTGGAAGCCGACATCATTCGGCGTCGGTTGCGAGAGCGGACAACGCATTGTAATGTACTCGATATCTGTTGTGCCTTGCCCTAGCTTGCCGGCGATTTCGATTTCACAGTTGTCAATTACGTCCGCGATAGGCAGGCCATCGTAGAGAATCTCGGTACCGATGGGGGCGGAGATGAGCAAGAAGTCAAAAGCGTACTTGTTGGGAACGAGGAAGAGATATTCACTGCGCCACTGTTCAATCGGCGGAACGAGAATGAGTGAGGGGTCTCCGCCAGGTGGCCTATCCCCGCCAGGCAAGGTTGAGGGAATGCCCGCCGTTTGCTGAGAGCCCGGAACATGGGCAACAGCGATAGGCGAATCACCGTGAATGGTAAAATCCCTACGAGCTTCTATGAGAACGGCTTCACCGCGCTGCAGTGGAATTCGGTCATACGGTGGCGGCAAGTTGGTAAAGATTCGAGCATCTTCGTGGGTTGCCATAACCCGCCAGTAGTCCGGTTCATTGGTGTTCACGCCCACATCCCAACCTGCGGCCTCTAAATATACCGAGCGATTGGGGGCCTTGATGGCGATGAAATTCGTGCCGTAGGACCGTTCGGGAAAGACTTGCTGCTCCATATGATCGGCACAACAGCTTCGATCGAGACGAGTGTCATAAAAGGGCGAGTCCGAAGCTTCGCTGCCGATAAAGACTGCTACTGGCTTCTCAAGATCGTCAACGCGGATCTCGGTTCCAGTAAAGTCAGCATTAAAGCCACTGGTCTCGAGATTGATAACCTCTCCCCGATTGATATTAAGAACAATTCTGTCCCCGTTTCTAGCAGCAGGGATGTCCGCACCACCGAGAATGTCGGTGCGTAGAATAATCGTCATGTCGGTATCGTCTTGTGTCCCGACAATGGTCAAAAAGGCCCGCAGATCGATATTCGCGTTGGTGAGCGGGTCTTGCGTGAGTGCAATGGTCTGTGGCCAACCGAGCACAATATACTGAAAGTCCAGCGCCGAGGTCGGCAAGAGCAAGGACGCGTCGTTGGAAAAGACGTTGACGTTCTCCAGCGGATTAAACTGATAGGCGATGAGCGGTGCTGTCGAGCTAACGCGATAGGCGCCCATTGTCCGGTAGGTTCCCGGGCCATCGTTGAGATTGGGCGCACTGGAGCCATCGACTTCCCGTGGGTCCAAGTCAATAATCGCCAGGCCGCCGGGTGTAATTTGCAAGCCCTCTTCAACAGCGAAAAACTCTCCCACCGTACAGCCGTAGGCCGGGTTCATGGCATCGATATCGCGGCAATAAATCTCTACTCGAACCTCAGCTGGAAGCTCACTGGCGTTGGAGAGAACGACTGAGAATTGCTGAGCCGAAGCGGCACCTTGATCGGCTATCACGGCGTTGTCTAGATCGACCGCCCAATACTCGCAACCTTCGTAATCTCGGCTCTGCATCGCGAGTACACATGCATTGATGCATTCTCCGTTGTTGCAAACGTCGCCCAAATCACCTTCACAGGTCGCAATGACATTGTCTCCGCTGCCCTCAGGATTACACCGGACAATATCAGCACCATCGCAGCTTCGGCCGTTGGGAATGCAATCCACGCAGCCCAAGAAAAGAGCGCAGGTTTGCTCTCCACATTCTTGCTTAGGCACCCAAGTCTCCCCGTTGTCCGAGCACAGCTCAAAACGGTTCTCGGTACACCGAGTGGCTCCAGGGTCACAGATAGCGTCTTCGCTCAGCTCTCGGGGAGAACAAGCGAATAAGGCTACGGCTGCGGCTGTGGAAACTGCACCCAGTACGAATCGGCGGCGTATGCACTCCAATAGTCTCTCCTCAAATGTCGGTAGTTAAAATCGTCGAAAGTTTGTCCCAAAATGCGATAGTCGAAAAAGGTCCAAAACACCTTCTCCTCGCTTGGGAATACAGGCACTGACTTGCCTCGGAAGTCGGGAATTGGGGCCCTTAGCGCGCTCCCTCGGGCGAAGGTGCGCAAGAGCGAATCGCCTTCTTCATTGACAAGCAAGTGCAGGTGAAAGGTTGGGCTGCCGGTTGCTGGCGCCTCGTTCTCCAAAAGATGCGAGAAAGCACTGGCCATCGTGTCCGGCGCGGGATCTATCGGACGTGGTGTTCCAATAAAGTCGCCGATTGTAATCGGTGTTGAGATGTTGACCAGCCCGCGCTCGATACGAATCGAGAATGGCGCAGCACCAGCCGCGGAGTAGGCACCGGCAATAAAGGAGTAACTCGCGTCGGCCAAATTGCCAGTAAGCGGGGCCAAGCCCGAGAGCAGAATCGAGCGACTACCATCATCAAAGCGGTAGGTTCCCGGACGAAGCGCTGGTGCTGGTAAAACCGGAAGTCCGTGTCCAGACATAACGATAGCGCCTTCGCCACCGAGATCGATCACCGGACGAATCGTGTACTCAACCGGCCCGAGCCAGCCCGGAGTGTTTAAGTCCGGCGGATTTTCCAAGTTGACCAAGAGCCCCGTGTCCAGAGGAATGTCTACCACTACGTCCACACCGATGACGTTCTCGCCAGGTCCAACCAAGACTCCCCGAGCCACTCCCATGCCGAAGGCCTGGAATGCTTCTGTCTCGGTATCAAAGAGTCCGGCCATTGCCACAACAGCGGTAGCCGAAGGTCTTGTGGTGATGTCGAACTCCCACGATGTCTGGCTAGCATCAAAGCCCTGGTAGTCAATAATTGCGCCTGCGCTGCGCCGGCTAAAGATAGAAGAGGCGGTTGTAGATACATACACCCGCTTTATCTCGGTAGAAGTACGCGGCTCTGGCACCAAGTTCCAAACCGGTGATCCCAGTCCGGTGGCGTCGCCAAACACGATGCTACCCAGGATACGGCCCCCTTGAGGACCTACGCCTGGCGGTGGAGCTGGAGGCAAATCGGGTGGTGGATCTTCGGGCAGCTTGCGCAGAAGGATGGTGATGTCCCGCGCATCGTACTGCACAAAAGAGGCGCTCTCGTAGCCCGGTGCCGCCGCGGAGGTAGTAATCCGTCCTGAGAGATCTTCTGAGCTGAACGAAATTTGGCCGAGGTCGTCAGCGTACCCTTGTAAGGGTGAAGTCTGCGGATCTCCGATGCTTACAAACGCATTGTCGACGCCATTGCTGGTTCTTGAGTCCAGAACGACAACGTTGACATCTCCGTCAATTGGACCACCGCCCATTCCCGCCGCAAATGGATCGGCTGTTGCCAAGTAATTAAATCCCCTCTTGGCCTCGTACACCGAGGTCTGAGTGACAATCTCGATGTCCGCATCACCAGAGATTCCCGGTGGCGTAGTGCCTGTTAGCAAGGTAGCGCCTGCGACTTGCACGTCCACCATCACAGAGCCATCAAACCGGACAACTGTCGCCGAGTCAAAGTCTGTTCCAAAACCACGAATCGTCACTCGCGTGCCACCGGTAATTGATCCTGAAGGCGGATCAGCGACCATTGCCTCGTAGGAGAAGGCCTCGGATAAATTCGCAACATCCGCTCCCTTTCGGGCTTCCACGTCCGCGAGTCCGGGCGAGCCTGGCGGGGTAGTAATCACGATCCGTCTCGAGTCGACAAACTCTTGCTCTATAGGTTCGACCATTCGGCCACCGACAAAAATCGTCGTATCCTCGTCAAAGTCGTTTCCCCGGACAGTGACTCGAGTACCACCAGAAAACGGACCGTTGCTCGGATCGATGAAGAGTATTTTAAACTCTGGCGCTCCCGCATCGACTCGCCCGCCATCACTGGGCCGTGAAAGACCGCCATCGGAGCCCAGAGGCTGTGAGCTTTCCGTACAAGCGACGACTCCCAGGGCGAACATAAGGGCGAAAATCATCGCCAGCGGTCTGCGCCCGAGAAACATCTCCCAAGTATGCAGGCTTATGTCACGCAACTCAATGACGACTGCTAACAGCTAGATGTCTGGTGTAGGACACCAGAAATGAGCGGCGATGCCGCGTAAAGTAAACGCTTGCGCAGCGAGCGTTAGGAAGCTTGGTGTTGAACTTGTTTAACACCAGCTTCCTAGCGGGCTAGCCCGTGCGAACAGAGAAGTCTCGAACCGCTACCACGTCGCCTTTGTCTGGATCGACCAGAAAACTGGTGCCAGTACCAACTCGACCGTCAAATGCCTGTAAATACCAGACGTCCAAGGTCCAATCGTAGTGCTCCGACTCACAAGGAGGCGTCCACGAAACTGCTTCTAAGTCGCCCAAATGAGCAGGTCGGTCTGTAGAGGCGGCAACAACCTCCTTGAACTCGTCTGATCCCCGGACGATATCGATGACTTTCGAGCCATCGCCGCCATCAACATTTCGGCGCCAAGCGGAAGTGAGACGGCTCCGTCCAAGCTTGCCGTCGATGCCGAGTTCAATTTCGTAGGCCTCATCGGCTGCGAGTTGATCAAAGTCTGGAACATCAAACTCTGGGAATAAGTCCGAGTTTCCGATTTCTTCCAATCGATCGTCAAACGCCTCTTGGCCAGCAGCAAAGGTATCCTGCTCGTAATAAGCAAAAATACGCAAGGCGAGAACTTTGCTGGGAAGGCGGTGATCCCAATCCAAAATGCAGATTGCCCCAACGTAGGGATTGCGAAATGGAATGATTGGTTTGAGTGCATTCGCGATAGCATCGGAAGCCTTCTCGTCTGCGCACAGGCCCTGGTAAGCCACTCGCGGATGGAGTCGCAAACTACTAGCTACCAATGTTCTCAAATCGTCAAACACAGCGTTGGCTCACAGACTACACCACTTCGCTGAGAAGTCGCCGAACTGGGAGAAAGATTTCACCGCCCGACCTATCCCCTCGAAATTGAATAAGATTCAAGCGAAGAGAGTAATCTATATCATTACTCAACTCGACGAATTTTTGCTCCGACCTGCTCGAGTTTCGCCTCAATGTGCTCGTAACCACGGTCGAGGTGGTACACGCGGCGAACCTTTGTTGTTCCTTCAGCAACGAGGCCAGCAATAACGAGCGAAGCTGAGGCGCGCAAATCAGTGGCCATTACTTCGGCACCGCTGAGTGAATCTACGCCCTTGATAATCGCGACTCGGCCGTCGGTCTGAATCTTTGCGCCCATTCGAACAAGCTCCGAGACGTGCATGAATCGGTTCTCGAAGATGGACTCTTTGATGATGCTCTGACCGTCGGCAAGAGCTGCCATGACCATGAACTGCGCTTGCATATCCGTGGGAAAGCCCGGGTGGGGACTTGTGGTGATGTCCATAGGCTGAAGTTTCCCTTGGCCCCGGACACGAATGCCAGCCGCTTCTGGCTCGACGATTACACCACTTCGCTTGAGCTTGGCAATCACGGCATCGAGGTGTTCGGAGCGCGCCCCCCTTACAAATACATCACCATTAGTGACAGCGCCGGC
>JAESTW010000864.1 GCA_016763395.1 Kofleriaceae bacterium | reverse complement strand
TTTTCCAAAGCCTCCAATACCAACAGGGGGTATCCTGGATAGTAGAGTGAGTTTGCAGCGTCCTCACACCCGTGTTCGAGCAGTTTAAGTTCAGCGAGGATACGTTGGCCCTTCTCAGTTTGGTGATACATAGAGGAGGCGGCGGAGTGCACCCTGTCCAACGCGCGGCTTCGGTGAAAAGGAAGTGCAGCGCCTATTTGTTCGGAGAATGAAATGGACCGAGGAGTGTCGTCGTCCCAGTGCTCTGGTTCCAGTGCTCTTGCCAACTGCCCAATGATAAAGGCGGAGGCCAAGAATGCCAGCGTGATCCCCACGCTGTGGAAGAGTGCGGTTTTTAGCGGCTTCAGGCGTGCAGCAAGAGGGCCCTTCCGAAAGGGCCGCCATAGCGATAGGAATATCAGTAGCCCAAGCGCGACTTTCCACAGCAGAGCGCCATGGACAACTAGAAATGGAAGGGTTTCAATTTTCATAAAATGCGGTCTCTCTATTTTAACAAGACGACTTTGCGATTGAAAATCCACAGAATATTTTATTCTAACTACAGAATCTTCAGTTAATAGCCTCAAGTTCTCGCTGGTAGTGAGCGATTCTGCCTAGTCTGCCGGTGTGTCCATCTTAACCGCAGAGAATTTGTACAAGAGCTATGGTGCGCAGGTTGTATTGGAGGGCATTGGTCTGGTCCTTCAACCGGGAGAACGAGTAGGGCTCTTGGGCGTAAACGGTTGCGGCAAGAGCACTTTGGTTAAGATCCTGGCCGGGGTAGAACAGGCGGACTCAGGCACGGTTTTGATTCGCAAGGGTGCAACCGTCGGATACTTTTCGCAGGAGCCAGACCTCGACCCTAGTTTAACTGTCCGAGAAGTCGTGGCCGAGGGACTGGGCGAGTGGCGTGTTGTTCACAAACGCTATGAAGAAATCTCAACCCTCCTGGAAAACGAGGAGGGCGATATCGACGCGTTACTAGAAGAGCAAGCTCGAATGGCTGCGGACATCGAGCGTTTGGGCGGTTGGGAGCGCATGCATCAAGTGGAAAGTGTGCTCACCAACTTGGGCGTGAGCAAGCTCGACGCGATGAGCAATGAACTCTCTGGTGGCGAAAAACGCCGAGTGGCACTGGCGCGCCTGCTGGTGTCCGAACCGGACTTGGCTATCATCGATGAACCGACCAACCACTTGGACGTGCAGACCATTGAATGGCTCGAGGAGCAGCTGGTCAATAACTTCTCCGGCGCGCTGCTCTTTATTACCCACGATCGTTATATGCTCGATCACGTTGCTCAGCGCATCATAGAAATCGACCGAAGAGAGATGTTTTCGTACCGTGGCGGTTGGGAGGCCTACTTGGAGGCAAAAGCGGAGAGGTCGGCTCACGAAGAGCGAACCGAGGCCAATCGGCAGAACTTTTTGCGCACCGAACTGGAGTGGCTCAGCCGAAGTCCGCAAGCCCGGACAACAAAGCAAAAGGCCCGAATCAAGCGAGCGGTATCGGTGCGAGATAAGGGGGCACCGGAGGCGCAGGCAGCGATAGCCAAGATTGAGTTGCAAGACTCACGCACCGGCCGGACGATTATCGACATTCGTGATCTGCGATTGGAAATGGGTGGCAAGGTCCTGATCGAGAACCTCGACCTGTGCTTGTCCAAGGGCGACCGAATCGGCATCGTTGGAGCCAACGGAATTGGCAAGACTTCACTGCTGCGAGCCATCTTGGGGCAACTGAAACCTGTGGCCGGGACGATCAAGCTGGGCGAGACAATGAAGGTGGGGTATTTCGAACAAGCCCGCGCCAACCTCGATATGGATGCGAGTATTTTTGAGAACGTGATTGGCAACCGCGGTGATGTTCAAGTGGGCAAGGATACCATCACTCCTCATGCCTATCTCGGACGTTTCATGTTTGCTCGCAAGCGGGTTCGCGACAAAGTGAGCATGTTGTCCGGTGGCGAGCGCGCTCGAGTGGCCCTGGCCAAGATGTTGATCGAACCAGTCAACTTGCTGCTCTTGGACGAACCGACCAACGACCTCGATGTCGGCACACTCTCAGCCTTAGAGGAGATGCTGGTGAGTACGGTGGCAACCGCTATCGTCGTCACCCACGATCGCTACTTTCTCGATCGAGTGGCCACCGGAGTTTTAGCCTTCGAAGGCGATGGTAAAGTGGTGCAATACGCCAGCGCCCAACAAGCCCTCGAAGGCTCCAAGCGCTCCTCCAAGAAAGCCGCAAAAGCCAAGGCAAAATCAATCGCCGCTCAGTCTGTACCTACGGGGACGGGCAAGCGAACCTATGCCGAGCGCATCGAACTCGACGGGATCTTGGACAAGATAGCCGCCGGCGAAGAAGCGGTAGAGAAGGTCAACGCCGAGTTGGCTGCGCCAGATCTCTATACCGAGCGGGGCAGTGAAGTACCCGGCCTGAACGAGCGTCTGGCAGTGGCACAAAAAACGCTCGAACAAATTGTTGAGCGCTGGGAGTACCTCGAATCCAAAGACTGATCTGGCGATTGTAGGAAAAGTGTGAGATCTGAGTATGTTGTGGACCGAGTAGTTCCAATCCAGCTCTTTCATGTGATATCTTTTCCTAACTAATATGGCTACTTCAGATAAGCGTAAACAGTCTTTATACTTCCCAGAAGAGATGCTTCTCGAGATCAAAGCAGAAGCGCAGCGACAAGATCGCTCTCTCTCTTGGATCGTTCAAAAGGCATGGAAGCTCGCCCGTACAGATATCGCCAAGTACCCCAGTGTAAATGACATTGAAGGTGGCGGGGATGATGAGCGCGGCCGTAACGAGTAGTTTTCATTTGTAGATATCGGCCTTTGAGGCCAAACGACTAGCCGAGTTTCGATTGAAGCTTGGCTATTTGTCGTTTTCGGCGGCACTGATAATCGCAGCAGTTCTGCCCATTGGGTAGTTTCGAAAATATGTCATCAATGCCGGCTGTGGTAGATAGACAGCACCATGAGTCATATAGAGGACCTCTTTCAGGCGCTTTGGGCGGACTATACGCGCATCGCTCCACAAGCTCCGAAGATTGCCAGCCTGCTGCAAGAGCGCGGGGAAAGCATCGTCAACGATCATATCGCACTGCGAACCTTTGCCCACAGTGAAGTTGATATCGAGGTCTTAGATCGAGCGTTTGTTGCCGCTGGTTACGAGGCGATGGAAAGCTACGAATTCACCGAGAAGAAGCTCACTGCGTGTCATTACGAGCACCCTATTGCCGATATGCCCAAGGTCTTTATCTCGGCGCTACTGCTAGATGAGTGCAGTCCGAGACTCAGGGAGGTTGTCTCACAGCTAGTGGCGCAAATTCCGGCGGGTGCACAGGCGGATTGGCGCTTTCCGGTGTCGGGTAGGCCGTGGTCGATTGATCACAAAACCTATCTGGAGTTATTGGAAGAAAGCCAATACGCCGCTTGGCTCGCTGCCTTTGGATTCCGAGCGAATCACTTTACCATTGCTG
>JAESTW010000863.1 GCA_016763395.1 Kofleriaceae bacterium | reverse complement strand
GTCGCTGTATGCGAGGCGGGCCTCTGTGTAAGCAAACCGTCGTCAGCCTCGAAGTAGATGCAGGCGCCCTTAGCGCGGACACCGATAACACTACAACAATAACATTGTGCTTGCCCTTCCGCGCAAAGCACAGCTCTCAGGTACCACCTTCGTAGATGACCGCCGTTTTTTCCAGCTCGCCTGCGGTCAGGGCGTCTTTGTCGATGACCAGGTGAAACGTACCTTCGCAAAACATACTGTCATCATCGCCGATTCGCTCGATCAGACCGCCGTCGAGTTCTAGAAGCGCGACTTGGGTGTTTCCGTCGAATTCATATGCGTCCTCGTCCCAAAAGTGCGGAATGCCGAGCATGGTCGCATTGGTGTGCATACCGACTTCCTTAAGTAGCCCCTCAAAGGTCTCGCCATCGTCGTCGTCGTCGAAATCGAACTTCTCCCCATCTTGGTCGAGTATGTACGACTCCGAGAATACGATTCTCGACTCATTAAAACGCCCTTCAACGTCATTTAGGTCCTTTGGGTAGTCGACCTCTCGCAGCTCGCTCGCAGGGACGTCGCGATAGATCAACGAGGACCATTCGTCCGAGAGAAACTCTTCCTCGGTAGTGTGAAACAAATACAGCATGCCCCGGTCCGGCAAGCCTTCAAAGTCGTAGGGCTTGCACTCTGCGAGGTTGATTTGGCAAACGAAGGACAGCCTCTTGTAGTTCCAGCCGTTCTCCTCGGCTTCGGTATCGTCGTCCTCGCATGGCCATTCCATGCCTTCTGGCAGATGGGGTTTGCCGCCAATCTTGCTTTGCCCGATGGCCACAGCTTCCTTTTTTAGTCCGATACCAATCACCGGGCGAAGAGCTCCGATCATTTCCTCGGCAAGGCCATCGTTATCACTCTCAAATTCAGCATCACGAATTTTCGCTTCCAGTTCTCTTCGCATAGGAGGACCCTAGCATATCACCGGGAAGTGCTAGGAGGCCCCACGGGCCCAATTAGGTGTCCCTTCTCATTGATCGCCTCTTCGGTAAATAGCGCAAAGAAACGCTCGACGAGATTGACCCAGGATGAGTAGGTTGGCGTGAAGTAAAGCGTGAATCGAGAATTTCGGACAAGCCCGCGTTTCACGGACGCCGACTTGTGAGCGGACAAGTGCACAACGATTCAGCTATTCCAAATAGGGCTCTAGATGCGAGGCGCAGACTCAGTACACTAGCTGTCGTCGGCATAAGGATATCTCGCGAATTCCGCTGGGATTGCCGGTGTACGTCTTGTGTTTATCACCTACATTTTTGAGAAAACCAAAAAAAACGGATGGAAATCACTGACAAAGAGTATGTGTGGACAACTCTTCAGGTAGAATTGAAACTGGTTTGAATATCAATTTTACAAGACTGAGTGCAACAGGGTAAATGAGTCAGAAGTTTCAGGCGATGGTTCACCATCGGGATGACATTGGTTTCGTCAAGCTTTCGGGTGTTATTGACGAGGATAACGAGCTTGCCGATCTGACGGACACGATTCCCACAGGGACAGTAGTCATTGAGTTGGGAGAAATCGAACGCATCAACTCCTGCGGAGTTCGAGATTGGGTGAACTGGCTCAACGCCTTGGAAGCCAAAGGTGCCGAGATTGTACTGGTCGAGTGTTCTCCCGCGATTGTAGCTCAGATCAACTTGGTCAATAACTTTACCGGCCAAGGTACTGTTAAGAGCTTTTACGTTCCTTACTTCTGCCCGGAGTGCGATGAGGAGAAGGTACTGTTGTCCGAGGCTTCCGAAATGGGACCGCCTCCGCATGAACCACCTGTCTGCAGGTGCGATGGCTGTGATCTTGTCATGGACTTTGATGACATGCCGGACTCCTACTTCGCATTCTTATCGAATCAAAAAAAGGTATCGAAGCCGGATAAAGTTCGGTCGGTTTTGGAGGAGTTTGGCAGCGGGGCAACTGGTTCTTCACTAGTTCAATCTAGGCCTGGTGCAGGCAATGTGTCTCAAAGCATCTCTCATACTAGTTTGCCCTCTGTTCCAACTTTGCCGACCATCTCCGGTATTGGTACGGGCGTCGGTACTGGCGTCGGAAACTTGCCCGGACGGGACTACAGCTCTGTAGGGCAAGAACTTGTTTCGGCAATTGGGGACAAGGCGATAGCGGCTCCTCCTGCTACGGGCGGAGAAAAATCGCCGTGGTTGGTCTATAGTTTGGCCGTATTTCTTGTGCTTGCCGTCGGCATCCTGGGTTTCTTGGTTTGGGGGGGCTAAACAATGTCGGATGTTCTCAGCTCGTTTATCGCGGATTTGAAGCAAGTGGCTCCCGCGCTAATTGACAGCTATTTCATAGTCGATGCCGAGCGGAAAATTATCGAATTCAATCGCGCATTCTACGCGATGTTTCCCAGGCAGGTCGCGCGTGGGCTTAAGAACAAAGTGTACAGTGGCGTGATCGAGCTGAACATTGGCACCTGTATCGTAGAGCAACGTTGGACTGAAAACCGGCATGTCCGACTCGACGAGATTAGTGGAACCATCATCGGTGATGCGGAAGCGCAGCAGATGAAATTTATCTTGTCCGCGCTACCAATCACCGATGGGGCCCAACAGCATGTTGGTGCGCTGGTGATTCTGCGAAATGTAACTGACGAGGCAGAGGTTCAGGTAAAGTACCAAGAGATGCTGGAGACCGAAGCGCAAGAACGAGAGCGTTTGGCAACTCAAATTCGGACAAGAACCAAAGAACTGCTGGAAACAAATCATCTCTTACTTCGAACTCAGAAAGAGCTGTTGTCGTACAAAAAGGGCTTGATGCTCTAAGAACAGGAAACACGTTGAACGAGAAGCAGGTACACTTGCTCATAGTCGATGACGATGAGCCCAATAGAAGACTCCTACGAAGGATGCTCAACTCTCAGTACAAGTTGTCCGAGGCTCGAGACGTATCGGAGGCGATCGAGATACTTGAGGAGCAATCTTCCTCAATCAAGCTAATTCTCAGTGACTATTTAATGCCCGGGAAAAGTGGTGTGGAACTCGCAGAAGAGGTCCGGCGTCGGTGGCCTTCAATATTGACGGTATTGCTGACTGGCTTTAAAGGGGATGAAGTTCTCCGCGTGTCCGAAAATGGCACGGTTTGTGATGTATTGGTGAAACCGTGGCGCATCGCGGCTCTCCGAAAGATACTGCAAGACCGACTGGGATAGCGAGATGTGCGGCTTTAGTAGGGCGCTGTGCTCGCGGCAAAGATGTTATGGGCGCCAAAACGCTGCTAGCGTTCCAACTCCTTCTGCAATCAAGCTAGGTTTGGATGCCTTTGTCCCACTCACGGCACCCAAGTAGAGGTCGTGTCCGATTTTTGCGCCGGCTACAGAGAGCAGCAAATTTCGTCCTTCGGTACTGATATCCACTGCTTCAAATCGTGTCCAACACATGTATTGGCCGCCGGCCACTCGGACAGCGCAGGCATCAATTTCCTGTTGAATCGCGGCCCAGGTGGAATCGGCAGAGATTGATACGACGCGTCCGGCTTGAACTAGGGTCCGCTTCACCGCTTTACCGTCTAACTTGAAAGTGTAGACGACATCGATTTCACCTTCTTGGTAGGAGCCGATGACTCGATCTCCTTTGGGGGTGACTTGCATGTTGGAGCTTGGCGCGTGACCGGAAACCTTGCTCTCAGAATCTTCTTGTAGCTTTACCAGCTCACCCTTGTCTCGGAGCAAAACCGCATTCCCGGACCAAAACAGTTCCGCTTCGGTATTCTTGTCGATGATCCGGACAGAAAGTGTTGGAATCATGGTGTAAATCGCGATTCGCTCGTTGTCTTGTGTCCGGCAGACCACACTGGATCCGTCCGAAGAGAGACGAGCGGGCCCGCCACAAGGCAAGAGCTTGAGAGCTCGCGCGCTTTGCGAAGCGGAATCGAGCTTTGACCAAGCAACAAGGCCGTCCATCTGGATGAGAAGTGCGCTACCGTTTGCAGCAATGTGTAGCAACTCGTAGTTTTCCACCTGCCAGGGAAAGTCGAGTAACTTTGTCGTTTTGTCTCCGGCTATAGGAGTGGACCACAATGAGTTATCCCGGACAAACACAACGCTGTCCAAGGTTGGCGCACGAGTGTTTCTGGCTTCACTAGTCCCAGCCCCAAGTGGAGACAGCAAAAGAAAAGCCAGGATGGCGTGGACCCCGCATCGTCCCGGAATACCCACTCTATCCGATCAGCTCAAGTAGTGAGTTCGTGGCATCGAGCTTCGAGCTCACAAAGCGTGCGCCGCCCGGTTGAGCGATTAACACGACTGGGCCAAAACGAGGAAAGTGTACTTCCATGGTCTTGGCGCCACTACTCGAGATGGTTGCACCCGCTTCGAACTGTTTTTTACTCAGGGGCTTTCCCTCTACGAATACTTCGGAGAGAAACTCGATAGGAGCCACGAAATCTCCTCCGTGACGGTAGAGTTGATCTTTGTCCTGCCCGGAAATATTGTCCGCTTTGGTTAGGATTGAGTCCCAATCCTTTTTTCCCAGAGATGCTGCAGTATCGAGGCCGAAACGATCTGCTGTGAATATTACGACGATGGAATCATCGAGCCGGGTTAGTCGCAGTGGAGTGATTGGAGCGGCTTCGACTTCGGCTTCGACCTCTGGCTCCACGACTGGCTCAGCATGCGTGTCCGGAACGTCCGGGGTGGCGTCCTTGGGCGAGTCGGGGATGTGCTTGGCCCCGACAAAGGATGAGAATTTGTCGATAGCGGCGATTCTTGACTCGATTTTCAGAGACTTGGCAGTGTCCCAAGTGCCGTCTTCTTCGAGCATATCGACGATGATAAGTTCTCCCACTTCCTCGACCCTGACATCATCTCCCAAGAGTTCGACGATCTGCTCGTCACCGAGTTCATCTAGGCGTTTGTCGTACGAGAGAAGCTTCTCCTCAAACTCTCGTTGGCCCAAGGGAGCCGCACGCCGCCTGCCTTCTATGTCGGTGGTTGGATCCAACGCCCATGAAATAAGACAGAGGCCTCGCAAGTCGCGATAACTTCTTACGATCCAAACCGCGTCGCCCCAGCTACCAAGTGCGAAGAGTCTACCCATTCGGACAGGCACTTTGGTACAGAGCTCGACAAGCTTCTCTTTGTACCCTCGCAAATCGAGTGGGACTATTGACTCCTCTTGCGGTTTTTTGCGCATAGGCGCAACAGAGTCATCGACTATCATTAGCCGACGCTCATCCCGTCTTCGGAATGGCATCGATGGGGAAATTTGCATCTCGAACTGCGGGTCTTGCATGTCCGGGTCGATGATTTGCATTTCAGCGAGTTTGTCTTGGCCCCCGAGAACCTCGACCAGGACCTCCGGATCCAGGGCATCCCCCGATTGGAACATTAAGTCGGTTACCAAACTATCGATCGCAAGGCTCATATTGTCTGGGTTTTACAGGCTGCCACTCCTCTGACGCAATAGCCACTCGAGTCCTAGAAAGAGAAGGGCACATAGCAGTAGCCAGGGTAGGTTCCACAGGGAGACATCGCTGCGTTTGTCGACCCGTACGATTTTGGGAGCGATAAAAGGCAAATCACTGGGAAACTCCTCGATATCGGCCATAGAGATGCCACCGGATAGCTGACTAACCATACGCAATATCGCTGGATCTGCTGCAGGCTCTTGTTTTTCGATACTGGCTTTATGAACCAAGAAAATGTCGTGGGCACGTACCTTTCGGCCCCGAACAGTGGCTTCGGCAACAACTCGGTACACACCCGCCTCTATGTTTGCAATCTCATAACTACCCTCGCCATCGCTGCCAACTTTCATTGTGTGCGTGGCGATTTGCTCCAGAGTTTTGGGGTCAAATCCGCGGCTAATTGTGAGTGAAACAGAGCCATTGGCCAAAGGACTGTAGTCCTGATCGAGCATGCGGATATTTAGTCCCAAGGTGTCGCCCGGTGAGTAGGAGTTTCGGTCGCTGTCTACGTGCAGGTATCGCAGTTCGGGATCTTGGATTAACCACCGAATTGCGTTGTCCCAAAACTTCAAATAGTTGCGTCCATCGTTTCCCGCTTTGGCTGCGGCAATGAATCCCCACCGCCACAGAGAGTCTGTTGTCACAGCTAAGCTCCGGCCCTTGCCGTAGTCGTCGGCAATGATAACCGGCATGGGTTTATTGTCCTTGTCACGCAGTGTCGGGTGCACGGCGAGAACTGCTGCTCCTTTGCGGGCTCTAAGAACTTTGTTTAGACCCTCAAGTTTGGGAAGCTGCGACCACAGCGTACGATTGTCGCTCGACTCATATCGCAGAGCAGTGACCGGGTGGATATCCCCGAGCTTGGTAAGCTTCGCTTGAAAGGGACGCTCATCCAGCATAGAATCAGTCTGTCCGGCCGGCAATACTTGAGAGCCCAGGATGACAGGTAGGGCATCGGCCACAGGGGTTCCGTTGTAGTGCCCAGAGGAGAAGGAGAGGGGCCCGCCGAGCATTGCCAGTCCACCACCACCGTCTACATACGAGCGGATGTTCTCCAGGTACCGTCCGATTCCGTAGGGGCCATAGTTGAAGTTTTGCAGGACGATTAGATCAAAGGAGGGCAACTCTTGCTCGAAAAGTTCGCGTGTTGGGAAGGGGATTAGACTGAGTTCGTCGTTTCCCGCTTTCTTGATGTCGTCATTGGTTCGCAAGATGAAGAAGGAAATGAGATCGACGTTTGGATTCTGTTTCAGCATGCCCCGAAATGCCCGGACATCCCATGAGGGCTGGCCAGCGACTTGGAGTACGCGAATTTTGTCTCGAATAACTCGTATGACAAACCATGCACTGTTGTTTTCGATGACTGCCTCGTCGGGCTCAACGGGAATCGATATTTTGTAGACGAATTTCCCTACGTGAGAGGGGGTGAATTCGAAAAACACCTTGGCGCTGGAGTCTCCTTCGGCCAGAGTCACCCACTTTCGGCGCAGTGCTTTTCCGTCGCTAGACAGGGTTACAGGCACGCGCCTTCTGCCAAATCCGGTTGCGTGAATCGTTGCTTCGATGCGAGTGACTGAGCGAACAAAAGCAAATTCATCGGCGTTGACTTCTTGCACTGCGAGATCCTTAATCCCCGCCTGAGCCGCCCACACGGTATGCACTGGAGTATCTAGCTCGCGTGCAAAGTCTCTAAATTCTCCTGTTCCAATCTCGGCCAAGTCGCCAGTTACCACGCCATCGCTTATCACGACGATTCCGGCCAGCTTGTCGCCTTCGTAGCGTCGACGGATCTTCTCAAGTGCCAAGCGGAGTAGAGTCGCCTTGCCTTTGGCGGGTGTGCTTGCAGTCGTCTCTAGGTCGTCACGTGCGAGTTCTTCGGAGAATCGGTAGACATCAACGATGTGAGATTTTCTCCAACTCGCGATTGCTGAGGCCGAGTTGTCAATTAGCTGGCGCACTCGCTCTCTGCGAGACTGTTGTCCGACTTTGTCTGTGAGCTCCATCGATTCGGAATCATCGACCAAAATGGCAATGCGATTTGGCTCGCGGGTAACCTGGCGCAACTCAACTGCGGGTTGAAAAAAGAGCACAAGGGCTGTTGCCAGAGCGGCAAAGCGAAGCCCAACGATAGCTGACCATCGCCACGCACTGCCGATTGTCCGAGTAGCGATGCCTGTGAATACCAGCGATGTAGCGGCGGCAAAGAGTCCCGCAATCAGGGCTGCTCGGCTCCACGGGGAGAGGAAAATCCAACGGTATTCATTGAAGTCAACTGAGCTTGGAGCGCTACTTCGGACAACGAAGGCTGTTACTTGCTCGACAGCCAGGGCAGCTCCGAGCAGGCCACAAGCCAAAGAGAGCAGTGCGGCGGCTCGTCGCCTTT
>JAESTW010000862.1 GCA_016763395.1 Kofleriaceae bacterium | reverse complement strand
GCGCCTCACGCTTGATGCTGATGCGGTAGAACACGTCGCCGGGAGCGCTCGACAGTGTATAGGTGCGCAGCACCGGAGCGGCACCTGTGACTGGCGTAACGCGGATGGGCAGATGTTGCCCCGCCCGAAATGTTGGCAGGGCGCCGCCATCGTCGGGTACCAGATAGAATGAGCGAATTTCGTCGCTTTCGTCGACGACGCGCATGACTCGATACGGTCGCCATGCCTTTCTCGCAGCATCTGCCTCCCGGGTAGCACGTGCCTCCGCCCAGGTTCCCGTTAGTGTGTTGTGTGGGGAGGATTCTTCGAGGGACCAGCGCACCGGAAGACGATCTCGCAAACGCATGCCGTGGGTCAGACGGAACTTCCACAACCGCTCAGCGCCGCGGAACGAATCGACCTCCGGTCCCTCCCATACAATCTCGACGGTGCCGGACAGCATGAGCAAGTCGCCAGTCTCAAAATCCACGAAGAGTAGTCCGGCCTTGGGATTTACGATGAAGTTGCCCAATGTGTTGAAGTGATTGTTTCCCGAATAGTCCGGGATGACGAGCGTGCCGTTGTCCTCAACGCCGACAAAACCAGGCAGTCCGCCGCGATGTGACGCGTCAGCGCCACCGACAGAGCCACGCTGCTCGTCCGAACTCGCGCTAGCCACAAAGAAGGTATCGGCGCTTTCGATCATGGTCCGCGCCTCTTGATCAAACCTGGTGAATGTCACTACCGGCGGTACATCATACTGTTGGTTGGGCTCTCGTACAAATTCGATAGCGCGGGTCTGGATGTATTGGGGACAGTTGCCAAAGGCTTGGTCGACCTCCAACGAGAATCCGTCGGGATCAACAGATGTCACACGCCCTGTGAGCCGGTTGCGTCTTCGCGTCGCCGGGTCCATGCCTAGAAAGCCCAACTGCAGGCCAGGCGAGAGGCTTGTGGCGAGAGGGTCGCCGGCGACCGGACAGACTGCGAAGTGCATCGAGCGCGCGTCCGGTGTGGACAGAAAACCAGGCCTTCCAACCAGCAAGGAGGCCCACGGTCGTCCAGCAGAGTCTACATGGCCCACCGTGGCGAAGGGCAGCTGCGCATAGAACGCGCGGTGTTGTTCTGGTATTGAGTCGCGGATAACCTTGCGTCCGAAACTCTCCATCTCGTCACGCAGACCGACTTTTGTCTGTATGAGCTGCTCGCCGCTATGAAATGGTGATTGGCCTGAAGCGTTCTCTTCACTAGACATGGGCAACCTAGCCGTTGGTGCGAAACTCGAATCGAATGCCACTGCCGGGGATGTTGGCCATGAAGTGGCGGCTCGGACCGCCGTACGCCAGCTCTGGTGCGAACTCGATGTCGCAATCCTCCAGCTTCTCCAAGGTGGCGTGCAAGGCATCGAGCTGCGCGTCTTCTACGTTGATGGCCAGGTGGTGCAGCCCGATCACATTGAAGCGATCAAACGGGACCGCATTGGCTGGATCTTTGGCCTGCCACAGAGCGAGCATAGTGCTTCCGTCGGACACGAATGCAGCCGGGTAGCCAGGATCCTCGCCTACCTTGTCGTAGCCAAGCACGTCCACGAAAAACGAGACGGTGGCGTTCAGATCGAGCACAGTGATAGCCACGTGTGAGACGCCGCTGGTGATGTTGTTATTGTTAACGGTCATGCTTGGGCAACTAAGCACCATTCGTGCCAATCGAGATTTCCCTTGATTCGGACACTTGCCTACGCCGCCATCACGGAACTTCGTGACACAGAATCAGATGAGAGCAACGACCACGAGATTTCGTGCCGAGGCATACCGCTAAACGCTTGCCAAAAGATATCCATTGCGCGACCTGTACTCATCCCAATCCATTTACTACCCTGTTTCCAGAAGCGAAACTGTGCAATCTCTGCCAATGCGCTTTTGCCCGGAGCCAGCATGACCTGGAGTTTTTCATTCACTACTTTCGAATCAAGTCTCTTGACTGCCAACCTCCGCTTGGAACCTGTTATCCCGGCTCATGCCGAGCATTCGTTTCAGGCATTGCGTGCACCAAGGGGGTACACATACATTCCCCAAGACCCGCCCAAATCCCTTGAGGCACTTCGGACGCGGTATCAACGATGGGCACAGCGACAATCCCCGGACGAGACTGAGTGCTGGCTCAACTACATGGTGTATTGCTGCCAACGTCAACAGTATGTTGGCACTCTTCAAGCCACACTCAGTGCCGAGAAAAACTACATTGCATACGCGGTATTCCCAGAGTTCTGGCGGCACGGCATTGCAAGAGAAGCGGTCTCGGGACTTGTGATGTATCTCTTTGATGTCTTGTCATTGCCGGTGTTGGATGCCCATGTGGACACACGGAACGAAGCATCCTGGAACTTACTAGAGTCTCTGGGGTTTCAGCGCACTCTAACGATAGATGATGCGGACAACTTCAAAGGTTCAACCAGCCACGAGTACGTATATGAACTCGTCAATAGTGATTGGGTTCGACCGAAGTGGGAACTCCGGCTCGCCCCAGGCTGACGCAGCTGAGTGCCCAATACGATAGACTTACCTCATGCGATTCTTCGCCTCGCGCTTGGCGACTAAAGCGTGCTCATACACTCCCCTACCGAGCATCGCATCTCGTGCAACGGTCCCTCAACGGGTTTTCCCAGTGTCCAAGGATGCGCTGGCATCATCGACCTTGGCCGCTGCCGGCGTCACAGGCATTCCGCGAACCTAGGCACCCGAGAGTGCTAGACACTGGTACGCCCATAAATCAGCACTATTTAGTAATAAAAATCAGACAGTTAAATCCACACCACCAATAATTGAGTTTGATTATCATTCTCAATTGAAGTAAGAAGCGGGCTCATGTGTTCAAGAGAAATATGTCTCCTCTTACTCCCTGCTCTTTTGTGGGGATGTGAAACTACAGAGAAGTCCGAGGAGATTGATACTGCTGATGCTATGAGTGATGGAGTCGGTAAGGCTGATGCAATGGTCGGTTCTCGTGTCTTTGTGTCGTCCACTGTAGCCAGTGGAGACTCAATGGCCAAGGCAACGGAATTGTGCCAGGCGCTCGCAGACCGTGCTGCGCTTGAAGGCCAATTCGTTGCTTGGACCTCGATCGCAGCACGTGATGCCATTGAGCAGGTAACGGGCAGCGGACCTTGGTACCGAACTGATGGAGTTTTGGCGTTCCCGGACAGAATCAGTCTTTCGAATCCTTCCCTTGTCCCGATCAATCGAGACGGGGACGCCAACCTCATCGACGGTGGG